>NZ_JAIQXU010000006.1 GCF_020166395.1 Deinococcus betulae
GACCCACCTAAGACCACCTGTCATGACCACTTCCAGGAATGGAACGAACGGCAGATCTTCCCAGCCATCCTGGCCGCGCTCTACGAGCTCGGCGAGGAGCAACGACTCCTCGACCTGCGCGAGGCATTCATTGACGGCACCTTCAGTGCCGCAAAAAAGGGGGCGCTGACGTCGGCCCCACCAAGAAGGGCAAAGGCACCAAGATCATGATCATGGTCGATGCGAGCGGCGTGCCGCTCGCGCTTCACACCTGTCGCGCCAGTCCAGCCGAGGTGACGCTCGTCCACGACACGTTGGACGCCTCCTTCGGTATGGATTTCCCCGAACGCCTCATCGGGGACAAGGCCTATGACAGCGACGGGCTGGATGCGGAGCTCGCGGTGCTCGGGATCGACATGATCGCGCCCAATCGCAGGAATCGAAAGAAAACCCAGGATGGTCGGCCACTGCGCCGTTATCGGCGGCGTTGGAAGGTCGAGTGCACCATCGCATGGCTCCAAAGCTTCCGCCAAGTGAGAACACGCGACGAAGTCAAAGCACAGAACGTTCTGGGGATGGTTCAGCTCGCCTGCATCGTCATCCTGCTCCGCGTGATTTCCGGATGATCTCTACTGTGGACTTCCCCAGCACTTCCAGACTCAACGGATTACCATTGAATACATTAGCCTGTCCTCAATGAAAGCCATCATTCCCGCTGCTGGCCTGGGCACGCGCCTGCGCCCCCTGACCTACACCCGGCCCAAGCCTGTGCTGCGCGTGGCAGGCAAGCCCATCATTCAGCACGCGCTGGAAACGCTGCAAGCAGCGGGAATCTCTGACATCGGGATCGTGGTCTCCGACATTACCCGCGACGAGATTCAGCACGCTATAGAACATGTCTCTAAGGTCAAGGTCACCCTGATTAACCAGCACGAGCAGCTCGGCCTGGGCCACGCCGTACTGACAGCCCGCGATTGGGTGGATCAGGAAGACTTCTGTGTGTATCTGGGCGACAACCTCTTTGAGTTTGGGGCGGCGCCCTTTGTAGAGCGCTTTCAAGCCGAGCGCCCCAGTGCCCTCATTGCCCTTGTGCAGGTGGAAGACCCCACCGCCTTTGGAGTGGCGCAGCTGGACGGCACCCGCATCACGCGGCTGGTCGAGAAGCCCAAGAACCCGCCCAGCAACCTCGCCGTAGCGGGGTTGTACTGCTTTACACCTGAGATTTTCTCTGTACTAGACGGCATGCCGGCCTCGGCCCGTGGTGAATACGAGATTACCGACGGGATCCAGGGATTGATTGAGCGGGGCTGCGCCGTAACAGGGCAAGCCGTGAAAGGCTGGTGGAAGGACACGGGTCGCCCCGCCGACCTGCTGGACGCCAATCGCCTACTGCTAGAACGCACGGAGACTAACATTCAGGGTGAGGTCAGCGCGTCGCAGATTACCGGCCGCGTGGTCATTCCCGCCTCGGCACGGGTCGTTCGCAGCAAGATTGTTGGCCCCGTGATGCTGGGAGACAACGTGGTCATCGAGGACGCCTACATAGGGCCTTTTACGAGTATTGGCGACGGCAGCGTGGTGCGCGGCGCCGAGGTTGAGCACAGTGTGGTGGATGAAGGTGCGCGCATCGAGAATGTGAACCGGCGGCTGCAAGACTGCCTGATTGGCGTGCGTGCCCAGGTGCGCGGTGGGCACACCATTCCGCGAGCCCACAAGCTGACCATCAGCGACGCCAGCGTGGTTGAGCTGGCCTGAACGCGGTTACCAGTGCTGGCGGACAGGTCTGATACGGACGCTAACCCCAGCGTTTGCAACAACGATGAAATCCAAGCGGACTTGCAATGCTGCACAGCAGAGCGGGTGGGAGCAAAGGCGGCTGACGGGCGTGGAGTTGCCACACCGGGTCTGTTCTGGTTTGTCAACAAAACAGACGGCAGTCCGTATTACCAGCCGGTTCATACCCAGCGGCCAGCGAGGGCCGACGAGACTGGCGCTACCGAGCGGCTATCAAGCTCCACTCTGGTTTCACGTTCTGAGGCCAGGCACCGTGCCGCCGCCAGGGTTCTGTGAGCCTGAGCGCTCTATCATGACCCCATGACGGATTCACCTCGAATTCACCTTGGGTCGGTGCTGCGCGCCTCTTCGGACGACGCGCATGCCCAGGGCGCCCTTGATGACCTCCAGTATGAGCAGGGCGGCGAGAAGCTGACCCTGCGTTTTGCCCAGCCTGCACCGTTCGAGGTCAGCGTCAATGCCCTGGGCGGCCATGAGCTCTACTTGCAGGGGTCCTTTGAGCCAGTGGTGGTGATGGAGTGTGCCCGTTGCCTGCGCGACGTGGCGGTGCCCCTGGACCTGACCCTGGGCACCCTGATGCGCCACGACCCCAGTGCCGACGCGCCTTACCTGGAAGAAGCCGAGTCCGGTGAGGAGGTGCTCGTCTTCGGCTCACCGGAGCTGGACCTGAGTGCGTACCTGGCCGAAACGACTCTGCTGGCCGCGCCGCTGAGCGTGCTGCACGACGAGGCCTGTAAGGGCCTGTGTCAGGTGTGCGGCCACGACCTGAATGAAGGGCCGTGCGCCCACATGGCCCAGGTCCCGGTTGAAGAAATTGACGACGCCCTGGGCGCCCCCGAAGGCTCACTGCACGCCAAGCAGAACCCGTTTGCTGCCCTGGCAGACCTGAAGGTGCCCGAGGAGTGACCCAGCTCACGCACTTTCAGGGGGGGCAGCCGCGCATGGTAGACGTGAGCGACAAGGCAGCCACCGCGCGCGAGGCCACCGCCGAGGCGTGGGTGCGCCTGCCGCCCGAGGCCCGGCTGGCCCTGGAAAGCGGCGCGGGCCCCAAGGGCGACCCGCTCGTGGTGGCCCAGCTGGCCGGGCTGGCCGGCAGCAAGCGCACAGCCGACCTGGTGACCCTGTGCCACCCCATCCCGGTCACGGGCGCCGAGGTGCGCGTAACGCTGGAAGAGGGCGGCGTGCGGGTGTGGGCGCAGGTCCGCACCACGGCCCCAACCGGCGTCGAGATGGAAGCCCTGACCGCCGTGACCGTGGCCGCCCTGAACGTGTACGACATGCTGAAAGCGGTCAGCAAGGCCATCGAAATTAGTGGTGTGCGCCTGCTGAGCAAAACCGGGGGCAAGAGTGGACCGTATGCGGCGTCAGACACCTTCTGAACGGGTTGCCGGTCTGGGCCGGCGCGGTGGGAACCTCTGGCGACCTTCCCCCGTAGAGGGGCCGTATGGGCGCGGAGACTGACATGTTCAGGGCAGGGCTGCCGTGGCTCCGCCTCCTTCATCAGGAGGCGGACGGTGACCTGACGCCCGCAGAGGCGGCGCTCCTGGCGGCCGTGCCGGACCAGACCGAGGTGGCGCGGCAACGGGACCGGCTGGCCGCAGCGGCCCACGCCCTCACGGTTCCCCCGCCCCTGCCCCGCAGCGTGGCAGCGGCGGTGGCCCAGGACATCCGGCTGCACGCGGCGCTCCGGACCCCCTCGCCGGTGGCTCCAAGCTCGGTGGCGGCGGCCGTAGCAGCCGAAGTGCAGCTGGACTGCACGCTGGCGCTGACCGCCCCCCCAGCCCTGCCGCGCAGCGTGGCCGCCCAGGTCTCGCAGCTGGTGAGGGTCAGCCACGCCCTTCAGACCGGCCCTGCGCTGCCGCACTCGGTGGCGCCACAGGTGGCCGCCGAGATTGCCACTGCCGCGCGGCTTCAGGCCGCCGCACCGGCTCTGCCGCGCAGTGTGGCCGCGCAGGTCAGCCGGCGCCTGGCCGAGGAGCAGGTCCTGACGCGCACTGGCCCCGCGCCGCTGCCTGTGCCCTCTGCCGCCGCCGCACTCATTGGCACGCAGCGCAACCCTGCGCCCCTGATCCTGGTGGGGTCGCTGCTGACGGCCCTGACGGTGCTGGCGGTCTCCAGCGCCTGGCCCAACTTGACAGCAGGGGCACTGGTGCTGCAGACCTTGCTGGCCCAGGTGTCGCCGCTGGCCGGGGTGGGCCTGGGGCTGGCCCTGCTGACCAGCCTGCTGGTGGCGTGGCGACCGGTCCCGGCAGCGCAGCGGTACGGAGGTCTGGCCTTTGCCCTGAGCGCTGTGCTGACCCTGCCGGCCCTGTACGCGGTCACCCAGAGCGGCACCATCCGCTTTGGGGAGGACGTGGTCGTCAGTGGTCCGGTGAGAGGCAACGTGATTGCGGTGGGCGGCAACGTGGAGTTGCAGCCCGGCGCCCAGGTGTCGGGCGAGGTGGTGACGCTGCTGGGCGACGTGCGCCGCGCGGCTGGGGCCCGGGTGCAGGGGCGCGTGAACGCCCTGCTGGGCCACGCCCCCGGTGACCGGGAAGCCGTGGAAACGCCGGTGCCGCCTGGCCTTGGGGCGGTGACGGCCGCTGCTTTCCGGCCCGTGCTGGGCTGGCTGGGCGGCGCCGCCTGGCCGCAGGTATTTGTGACGCTGACAGGCGGCGCCCTGCTCCTGCTGTTTGTCTCGGGGCTGGCGCCCCTGCTGGCCCGCCGCCAGCGACATGCCCCGGTGCGGACGCTGGCTCTGGGCGTGCTGGCGCTCTCGGCGCTGCTGGGGCCGGCAGCAGGTCTGGCGCTGGTGGGGCTGCTGGGGCCAGCCATGATTGCGCTGGCGCTCTCGGCCCTGCTGACGGCTGTGGGCCTGAGTGTCAGTGCCTACGACGCCGGGCGGGCGCTGGCCGTGCGCGCCCGGCTGCCCCTGCCGGATGTGGTGGGCGCCATGCTGGGCCTGAGCGCCGTGGCCGCCAGCATCAGCCTGCCGCCGCTGGCGTTCGCCGCCGCGCTGGTGGGCGGCTGCTGGGGCGCAGGGACCCTGCTGCTGACCCGCACCGCCTCTGACACGGAAGCGCCGGCCCCACTGCCAACAGCGGCCTGACTAGAGCGCTACAGCAGGTCAGTAGAAAGACAGGCAGGCCAAGGCTGAACCCGACAATTCTGTTCTGAGGTCTCAACAGGGCAGACGGCAACCCGTAGCACCCAGCCCCCGACTGTCAAGCGCCTTCATCCACCCTTGAGGAACGTGGGGGGCGCTATGCTCTGGCCTGTCATGTACGTTGTCGTCGAAGGCCCCATCGGAGTGGGAAAAACAAGCCTGGCCCGGCGGCTGGCCGCGCGCCACAGCGCCGAGCTGAACCTAGAAATCGTGGAGGAAAACCCCTTTCTGGCCCGGTTCTATGCCCAGCCGGAAGCCTACGCCTTTCAGGTGCAGGCTTTCTTTTTGCTGTCGCGCTTCAAGCAGCTCTCGGCGCTGTGGCAGCCCGGCCTCTACCGCGACTCGGTGGTCAGTGACTACCTGTTTGACAAGGATTTCATCTTTGCGGCCATGAACCTGAAAGACGCCGAGTTTGCACTGTATGAAGACCTGTACAGCCACCTCTCGCCGCGTCTGCCCACGCCCGATCTGGTGGTATACCTGCGCGCCGACACCGATGAGCTCCTGCGCCGCATCGCCCTGCGGGGCCGCCCCTTTGAGCAGGACATGAAGGCCGAGTACCTGGCCGACCTGACCGCGCGCTACGACGACTATTTCCGCAGCTACCCACACCCTCACCTGACGGTGGACGCCGCCGGGCTGGACTTCGTGAACAACGCCGACGACGAGACCCAGTTGCTGGCTGCCGTGGACGCGGCGCTGGGCGCGGGTCAGGCGGCCGACTGATGAGCAGGCAGTGGTCAGGAGTAAGTGGGGAGTGGACAGAACCAGTTTGTCTCACTCCCTCTTCCCCACTCCCTAGAACTGCAAGCGGAGCGAGCTGATGTACCTCGCCGTCTCTGGCAACATCGGCAGCGGAAAAAGCACCCTGACGCGCATGCTCGCGGCGCGCTACGGCCTGCGGCCCGTGTACGAGCCGTATGCCGACAACCCCTACCTGGAAGACTTTTACCAGGATATGCGGCGCTACTCGTTTCATTCGCAGGTGTATTTTCTGTCGCGCCGCCTGGAGCAGCATCTGAATCTGGTGACAGGGGCGCGGTACGTCATTCAGGACCGCACCGTCTTTGAAGACGCCAATATCTTTGCGCGCAACCTCTTTGAAAGCGGGCAGATGGAGGCGCGCGACTGGGCCACCTACTGCGGCCTGTACGAGGGCGTGCGGCCGGCGCTGCGGGTGCCGGACCTGCTGATTCACATTGACGCGGCGCTGCCCACCCTGAAGCGGCGCATCGCCCAGCGCGGGCGCACCTATGAGCAGGACATCCCCGAGGCTTACCTGGGCGGCCTGAACCGCCTGTACGACAGCTGGATTGCCGGGTTTGACGCCTGCCCGGTGGTGCGCGTTCCCGGCGATGAACTGGACTTCGTGGCTGACCCAGAGGCCTTCGAGTGGGTGTGCGCGCGGGTGCAGGCGCACGGCTTTGGGCTGCCGCTGCTTCGGTAAAGGGCCGAGGAGCCACACCCGGCCCTGTGCCCTGACCAGAGACGCGCTACCCTGACCCCATGCGCCGCCTCTTGCTGCTGAGTGCCGCCCTGCTGTCTGCACCCCCAGCAGCCGCGCAGGGAGCGGCCGTCAGCACTGGTCCCACCTGCACAGCCCCTTGGGACGGCCTTGACCCGGCCACCCTGCGGCCCGCCCGGGTGACAGCCCGCCGCCCTCTGCTGACCTTAGCCAGCGGCGAATTGCACCCCACAGGCGTTATGACGGGTGACCTGGTGCTACAAGGCGCCAGCATGGGTGGGCGGCGCTGCACCTATGTACCTGGCGACGCCTCACGCACGGGCCTGCTGCGCGACCAGGAGACCCAGCCCCTGACGGTCAGCACCCTGACCCCCGGCACCTGGGAGCGGGACGCCAACGCGGGCCTGACCCTGACCCGCCAGGCCAACCAGTTGAGGCTGACCGGCATGGCCCTGTTCCCCACGGCGGGCGGCAGTGTGAACGCGGGCCACCTGAACGGCCCTCTGCGCCGCGCCGGAACGGCCGCTCCCTGGCTGTATGCCGATGGCGACTGCACCGCCGCCCTGTGGCCGGTGGGCACCTGGCTGCTGGTGCTGGACAGTGGCACCTGTGGCGGCCTGAACGTGAGTTTCAGTGGGCTCTACCGCCGGGTGCGGTAGAGGGCGGCGCTCCTACGAAATCCAGGCCACCCCGCTGGAGCTGACGTGTCACCCGGTTGCCTGGCGCACAAGAGAGAAGCTCAGCCCACAGCTAGCCAGACGGCCAAGCCTGTGCGAGAGCTGTCCCGCCGCCTGTCGCCGGGTCGAAACTGACGCGCGAGACGCCCGCCAGCCCCCTACGCCCAGGGAACCGAGCGAAGAAACGGCGCCAGGCTTCCTGACTGTCTGATACGGATTCCGTTTGTTTCGTTAACAAATCGGGAAAACGCCGATTTGCCAACTCCACGTCCGGAAACCGTTTTTCTCCTTCTCGCTCCGCTCGGATTTCATCGTTTTTGCAAACGATTCAATCGGAGTCCCTATGAAGCGGTCTCGGAGATGCTCACCTGCTTCTGCCACCACGAACAATGTCCAACCCGCCAGTGCTGGGAACGCCGGGTCCAGGCCACAGCGCTTACGGCCCGTTCTTGAGCAGCCAGTCAGCTTCCTCGGCACTGGAGTTGCGTCTCGCCGCCCCACAGCTGGCCAACGTCTAGTTCTCCGAGGAGAGAAGCAGCGCGACCGACCGCTCGGTGACCGAATGCAGGAGAAGCCGCGCCGGGCCTTCAGTGCCAAAACGCGCCCGCAGGACCGTGGCCATCACCGCGTCTTCATGGTCATCTCGCAGCCTTCCATCCAGAGCCCACCTACCCAGCCGCGGCCGTTAATTCGGGCGGAATCTCGCCCAGGGCAGCGTGAAAGAGAGTCTGGGCACGGCGCAGTGCTCCGGCGCGGGTTTCCGGCTCGCCCAGGCGCTCGTGGGCGTCCAGCAGGGCGCGGGTGGCCGCCACATCCAGCGGGTCGTGGGCCAGCAGGCGGCGCAGGTGCGGCAGTCCGCCCTGGGGGTCGTGGTAGGTCAGGCGCAGGGTGACCTCGCGCCAGCGGGCGTGCAGGGCGTCGCGCAGTTCACCTGCCGCTGGCAGGTCGAGGTCGCCCAGAAACGGCCCCGCGTACGCCGCCGCCGCCTGGGCGTCCTGCCCCGCGTGCAGCGCTGCCAGAAAGTCGTCGAGGTCGGCCTGCACCCCGGCCAGCGCGTAGCCGTGCGCGGTGCGGGTCAGGGTGGCGGCGCCGCCCAGCGCCTCGCGCAGCCGGGTCAGGGTCTTGCGGAAACTGGCTTCGGCGCTGGCCTCGTCGGCGTCGGGCCACAGGGCCAGGGTCAGGCGTTCGCGGGTCAGGGCGGCCGGGTGCCCCTCGCCGTAGTGGGCGCACACCAGCAGGCCCAGCAGTTCCTTGACCTTTCTGGCCCGCCAGGGCCGGACGCCGCCGGGCTGCTCCACCACCACCGTGCCCAGCAGCCTCAGGCGGGTCTGGGCCGCCGGCACTGCGGGCGCGGGCCGCGCCCGCAGTGCCGCAGCGACCTGCAGAAAACAGGCGCGCACGAACATCAGGTGGCCCTGCCCGTCCACCGCCTGCACCCCTGCCAGGCCCGTCTGCCACGCGGCGGCGCCGTCCTCGCCCTGCCGCACTTGCCAGACAGCGCGGGTCAGGTGCCACTCGGCCAGCACGCTGCGGTGCTGGGCCGCCTGCGCGTGAGCCAGGGCCACCGTCAGTTCAGTGCCGGCCTGGCCAGGGTCGCCCCGCATCAGCTGGGCCTGCGCGCGAATCAGGGCGGCGCGCGCCTGCAAGCCAGCGCCGTCATCGGGGCGCAGGCGGGCCACCTCGCCCAGCGCCGCCGCCGGGTCCCCCAGCAGCAGGTGAACCCGCGCGCGGGAATTCGGGTGGTCAGGGTAAAAGTCGTGGTCGGGCAGGGCCAGTTGCGCCCGCGCTTCATCCAGGCGGCCGGCCAGGGCCAGGGCCTCGGCAAAGTCGCTGGGGTTGGCGGCCCCCACGCTGGGCCACAGCCCGCAGGAGCGCTGCATCAGGGTCAGGGCCTCGCCAGGGTCGCCGCGCCACAGGCGGCAAATCCCCAGGTTCCACAGCAGGGCGGCCTCCACCCGCGCGTTGCCACTGGCCACCGCGCGGTGGTACTGACGCCAGGTGCCAGCCTCGGCGCTGGGGTAGTCCCCCTGCATCAGCTGCAAGTAAGCCACGTTGCCTTCCACGACCATCAGGCTGGCGACGTGACCCTGGCGCACGATCAGGTCATGGGCGGCGCACAGGTGCGTTTCGGCCTCGGCCCACAGGGACATGTGAATGGCGCTGGACCCAGCCGACATCAGAGCCCGCCAGTGGCGCCCGGCGCTCACCCCGTCCGCCGGAGGCTGCCCGGCAATCAGGGCTGCGGCCTCGCGCGACAGGTGCAGGCACAGGTGGTAATCACCGCGCCGCTGATGCAGCCGCGCCAGGATGTCCAGCAGGTGCATGCGGCGCAGCGGGTCAAGGTTGCCGGCCAGGGCCGATGTCAGTCCGGCCTCGGCCTCGTCCAGGTGGCCCTGATGAAGCAGGGTGCGGTACAGCACGTCTTCCAGCATCAGGTGTGGGGCGGGGGCCAGTTCCCCGGTTCCGGCGCGGGCCAGGCCCAGCCGCGCCGCCGCCAGGGCCTGCGGCAACTGTCCGCGCTCCGCCAGCGCCTGAGCCCGGAAGGCCAGCTGGGTCAGGGGCAGCGTGGCCGGGTCCTGGGCCGTTTCGGTCAGCACCTCGTTCCAGTGGCCCAGGGCGTCCAGGGCAGCGACCAGCGCCGCCTGCGCGGCGGCGTGGGCTGGGGCCATCTCCAGCAGCGCGCGGGCCTCGCGGATAACCTCGTGCGGGGCGGCGCGCTGCTGGGCCAGGGTCAGGGCCTGTTCGGTCAGGGCGCGCGCCTCCGGCAAGGCCGCCAACCGGGCGTGTCGGGCACGGGCCAGCACGTCCAGGTCAGCCTGCGCGACGCGGGCGTGTAAGGTCTCCAGAACGCCCCAGTCCAGTTCCGCGCGGACCAGCGGCGGATACAGCGGATGGGCACAGGTGTATTCGGCCGGCTGACCTGCGCCGTGCAGCCGCACCAGGTCGCGGTGCAGCAGCCAGTCGCGCGCCTGCGCGAAGGCCTCGTGGCCCAGGCCCGCCACGGCGCGCCACGCCGGCTCTGGGGTGGGGGCGTCCAGGACCGCCAGGGCACTCAGGGCAGCCCAGGGCGTGCGGGCCGCCTGGACTGGGTGCAGCCGCTCGCGCAGCACGGCCCCCAGCGAGCCTGGTAGCGACCCGGCGGGCGGCGGGCAGAACTGCCAGTGGTGTTCGTGGCGGCTCAGGGCGCCGCGTTCGCGCAGCACCCGCAGCAGTTCGGCGCTGCGCAGGGGGTGGCCCTCGGCGTGGTCACGCAGCCACTCCAGCAGCCCCGGCGGCGGATCCCCTCCCAGTGCGGCGCGCAGCAGCACCTCCAAGCTCCTGTCTGTCAGGGGCGCAAGGGTCAGCGCCGTGACCTCTGACCCGCTGGCGGCGCGGGCCAGCTGCGCGCTGCGGCCCAGTTCCTCGGCGCTGCGCGCGGCATCTGGATACTCGGCCAGCGGGCGGGTGGTCAGCAGCAGCAGGGCGGGGCGCTCGTCCAGCAGCAGGCGGGTCCAGAGCGTGTTGAGAAAGGCGCGGGCCCCCTGCGGCTGGTCGTGCAGGTCTTCGGCGATCAGCAGCAGCGGACGCACGCGGCCCACGGCCCCAGCCACCGCGCGGGCCAGGGTGGCCGCCGGATCACTGGGACCGGCCGGTGGCGGAACCGTGGCCGGCCAGTCGCGGTTGAGGTGAGGCCGGGCCGCCGCCAGAAACGCCGGGTCGCGCGACGAGAGCAGTTCGGGCAGGGCCAGCAGCAAGCTTCCGATGAGGCCACCCGGCGCCGCCAGGGCGACCGCCGCCTGCGGGTCTCGCGCAGCGTGGTCAGAAAGCGCGCGGGCCAGGTGGCTTTTGCCCAGGCCCGCCGCGCCTTCCAGCAGCACCAGCTCAGGCCGCCCGCCGGCCCGCACAGCGGCCCAGAGGCCCTGCAACTGTGCCTGAATCTCTGGATGAATCGGCTCGGACACGGTGGGGGCGGCCTCCTGGGTCTCAGTGTGCCGCAGGTCAGCAGCCTCCACAAGCCGCCGCCGGGTGGCCCACTTCTGGCATGATGCGCCCCATGCGCCTTGCCGAGCTGGCCGCCGCCCTGCACGCTTCTGCTCCTGCCGATCCCCAGATCAACCCTGAGGTTCTCGGCGTGACCCATCAGGCCGACTGGGTGCGGCCGGGCTCGGCCTTTGTGGCGATTCGCGGCGCGCGCTTTGACGGCCACCAGTTTCTGGCTCAGGCGGCGGCGGCCGGAGCCGTGGCTGTCATTGGCGAAGGCCTGCCGAGCGGCGTGACCTCGCCGCTGCCTTATCTAGTGGTCCCGAATGCCCGCGCCGCTCTGGCCGACGCGGCGGCAGCTCTGGCCGGGCACCCCAGCGGGCAGCTGCGCGTGGTCGGCGTCACCGGCACCGACGGCAAGACCACCACCAGCTGGCTGACCCGCCACCTGCTGCGGGCGGCCGGCCTGAAGACTGGCCTGCTCAGCACGGCGGGTTACGAGTTGCCCGACGGGGTGCTGCGGCATTTCCCAGCCCACTTCACCACCCCAGAAGCGCCGCAGGTGCAGGCCACCCTGACCGAACTGGTAGGCGCCGGCGCCGACGCCGCTGTGCTGGAAGCCAGCAGCCACGCCCTGGCCCTGGAGCGGGTGCGCGGCGTGCAGTGGAGCGCAGCCATCTGGACGCACTTGAGCAGCGAACACCTGGATTTTCACGGCACCCTGGACAACTACTTTGCCGACAAACGCAAGCTGATTGAGCGCGCGCCCTTCGCCGTGCTGAACGTGGACGACCCCTGGACCGCCCAGCTGCGCGGCGTGGCCCCCGCCGAGACCACCTACTCGGCTGAGGGCCAGCACGCCGACTGGCGCGCGGGAGGCCTTGAGGAGCGCTCCACAGGCCTGCACTTTCACGTGGTGTCGCCACTGGGCGAGTTTGACGCGCAGCTGCCCATGATCGGCCGCTTTAACGTGGCCAATGCTCTGGCCGCGATGGCAGCGGCCGCCCATCTGGGGGCTAGCGCTGACCAACTGCAGACTGGGCTGGCCTCCTTCGCTGGGGTGCCCGGCCGCATGGAACTCGTGCCGGACAGCCGGGGGCGCCGGGTCATTGTGGACTTTGCCCACACGCCGCCCAGCCTGGACAAAGCCCTGGGCACCCTGCGCGCGACTACACCGGGGCGGCTGCTGGTGGTCATCGGCTCGGCCGGGGGGCCGCGCGATCCCAGCAAGCGCGCACCGCTGGGCGAGGTGGCCACCCGCCTGGCCGACCACGCGATCTTTACTGAAGAGGACTGCCGCGATACCCCGCTGGACGACATCCTGACCGGAATGGAGCGCGGCGCCCGCGAGGCCGGCCGGCATAATTTTGAGCGCGTGCCGGACCGCCAGGACGCCATTCGACGCGCCGTCGCCCTGGCCCAGCCCGGCGACACGGTCCTGCTGGCGGGTAAAGGCCCGGAAGACACCCTGGAACGGGCCCACGAGACCCTGCCCTGGAACGAAACCGGCGAAGCGCGGGCGGCGCTGGCACAGGAGTAGACCTCCGGCGACTACCCCTTAAGCCCATCCAGCTCGTTCAGCAGATCGTGGAGGGCGAACTGAAGCATGCCCTCCATCTCCCAACGCGCTTCCAGGGCGGGCAGAATCCGTTCGGCATACAGCCGCGCCGCGTGCAGAGCCGCCAGTGGCCGCGACAGCGCGTAGGCCCGCCGCAGGGTGGCTTCATCTGCCAGATCTGACCAAGCCGCCAGGTAGGCGCTAACGATCTGTGCCTGAGCGTGCGGCTCTTGAGGCAGCCACTCGGAGAGGTTGGTCAGAAACAGGCGCAGGCTGAAAAACGGGTGTGTGATTGTGGCGTCCGAGACATCGAAGAACACAGGATTCTCCCCGCGCATAGCCACGTTGGTGGGCCAGAAATCGCCGTGTTCCAGGGTGTCGGGAAGGCCGCACGCGGCGAGTTCCGCGCATAGCGCCTGTAAGCGGGGGCCCGCTGCCCGCAGCCGTTCCAGGTGCGCCGGCTCCAGCGGCACCGCGAGGTCCTGAATGGCGCCCAGCAGGGTGTCGAAAGGTTCAGCCAGCCCCGCCGTCGGGTAAAGCGGCAATTCCGGCAGGTCATGAATCAGCGCGCGTTGAAGTTCACCGTATCGCCGGGCTGCGCGCCTGAACAGCCTCAGATCGGCAGTCTCGCTGAGTGGCTGGGCGCAGAGATCGCGCATCAGAACGCCGCCGCGCGCCGGGTCCTGGGCTACCACCTCGGGCACCTCACCGGGAAAGCGTTCCGCCAGCCAGGCCAGTAACGCCCCCTCACCGGCCAGCGGGGCGGGCGCCGCCTTGTAGTACAGCGTGCCCTGGGTTGTGGGCAGACGCAGCAGCGTCGAGCGTTCCCAGTTACGCAGTTGTTCGGCCTTCTCCAGCGGCTCGGCGCCTGGGCGCCGAGCCTGAGCGGTCATCCAGGCCTCTACCCCGGCAAACCAGCCAGGCCGAGCCCAGGGCCGGCGACCCAGCGGCCGCCCGTCGCGCTCCTCGGCAAACCAGGCGTGCATGGCCTGCTGCTGGGTCGGGGAGCTGAGGAACAACCCAGAAAGGTCCGCCTCCGTTACCCATCGGCCCCCTGGCGGGCAGTCACCAGAAGCACTCAGGTTTTCCAATTCGTAGAGGGAGTTGATGCAGGTAGCTTCCGGCGACCAGTCATCGCCCAAGCAGCGCAAGGTTGCCACCCGCAGGCCAAACAGGCGCTGCGCGGCCGCGTTGATATGGTCCACAACGCCAAAATGCGCCTCTGTAGGCGCAAACTGCGGCCAGGCCCAGGCGTCGCCGGTGGGCAGCATCAGTAGGGCGGGCTGGGTAGGGTGAGGCACCAAGAGGTGGTGGAGGCGTTGAATGGTCGGATGGGTGAATTCGCTCATGCCAGGCTCCCTAAAGGTAAGAAGAACAGCTCAGGGAAGACGCCGGCAGACACGCCGCCTGCCAGCATCGTCCCTCACGAACAGTGCAGCCACTCAGCTGCCGCAGACTGCGGCGCTGTAGGGCGCAGGCGTGAGGGATTAGAAGCGTCTATGCATGGTGGTCTCTGGTTGAGGTGTCTGGCGAGCGTACTCACCCCCAGGGCTGCCGTCAAGCCTGCGACGAGCCTCCCCAACCCACCGCCCAGGCCTGTGGTATGACCTGAGCCATGCGACCTCTCACCCTGACCCTGCTGCTGGGCAGCTTCAGCGCCGCGCTGGCCGCGCCGACCTCTTACAATCTGCCCGTCAACCTGAGCGCCATCAAAAACCAGGAAGTGCTGCGGTCCGACCCCGAAGTGGGCACCAGCGGCCTCAGCCCAGCTCAGCGTGCCGCCCTGAGCAAGAACGGGTTTGTGATCAGCCCCGGCACCTGGACGCACTTTGATGGGGTCTACGAGGCCACCCGCTACCTCAACCAGCCGGTGTTTGCGACCACCGACTCCATGCTGCATGTGTACCACCTCGTCTTTGACAAGCTGCTGCGCGACCTGGAACGGGAATCGCTGTCGCCCGCGCTGCGCCGCCTGACCACGCTGCTGGTGGCCGACGCCCGGCGGCAGCACGCCGCCCTGAAGGGCACGCCCCTGGAGGGCGACGCCCGCCGCGCCCTGGCGTACCTGGCCGTGGCCGCCAAACTGATTGACCCGGCCACTACGCCGCCGGCTGAGGTGGCCAGTCTGGTCACCGCCGAGCTGAAACTCATTGACGCCCACGCCGGCCGCGCCACCTCGCCTATTTTTGCGGCCACCGAACTGGAAGAGGATTACTCGCAGTACGTGCCACGGGGCCACTACACCCGCAGCGACGCCCTGAAGCGTTATTTCCGCACGATGATGTGGCTGGGGCGCGTGAACCTGCGCGTGCAGAGTGCCGGCGAGACCCGCACCGCCGCCCTGCTGACCAACCTGCTGACCAACAATGCCGAGGCCCAGAAGCTGTGGGCGCGCCTGTATGACCCCACCACACTGCTGATCGGCGCCAGTGACGACCTGAATTACCGCCAGTACGCCGCGGCCCTGAAAAGCACTACAGGTGGGCAGGTGCGCCGCCTGGCCGACCCCGCCGTGCTGAAGACCTTCCAGGCTGCCCTGGCCAAGCTGCCACCGCCGCAGGTCAACAGCGTCTTCGTGGAGGCCAAGCCCGGCGAGGGCCGCGAGGTGCGCGAGCGCCAGACGCTGGGCTTCCGGGTGATGGGCCAGCGCTTTACCCTGGACGGCGCGGCTTTTCAGCGCCTGATTTACCGCGAGGTGGGCACCCTTGAAAAGCCCCGCGAATTCCCACGGGGCCTGGACCTGCTGGCCGCCCTGGGCAGCGACGCCGCCCTGAACGAACTGCGCCGCACCGGCGAGGCCGGGTACGCCAACTACCTGCCCCAGATGGCGAAAGTGCGCGCCAGTTTTGCTGCGCTGAAGGAAAAGGACTGGACCGCCAACGTTTACAGCGGCTGGCTGTACGCCCTGCAGCCTCTGGCCAAGCCCGCCGCGCGGGACGCGCGCTACCCGGCCTTTATGCGCACGCCCGCCTGGACGCGCAAGGAACTGCTGACGGCCCTGGGCTCGTGGACCGAGCTGCGCCACGACACCATTCTGTACGCCAAGCAGACGATGGCCGAGATGGGCGCGGGCGAGGAACCCGAGCCGCCGCGCGGCTACGTGGAACCCAACGCGGCCGTCTGGACACGCCTGCTGACCTTAGAGGCCCTGACCAGGAATGTCCTGAAAACCCAGGGCGTCCTGTCCGAGCGCACCGCCAACAACCTGACCGAGCTGCGCTCCATGCTGACCTTCCTGAACACGGCCACCGCCAAGCAACTGGCCGGCACCGCCCTGACCCGCGACGAATATGACCGCCTGAATTACTACGGCGGTTGGCTGGAACAGATGAAATTGGCCAGCGCCGACCCGCAGGACGGCAGCCAGGAAGCCAGCCAGTTTGACGAAAACGACATGGCGGCCGTCGTGGCTGACGTGGCAACCGCCGGCAACAGGGCGCTGGAAGAAGCCACTGGCTACATTGACGAGCTGTACGCCGTGGTCCCCGACGGCCGGGGCGGCCTGCAGGTGGCGCGCGGCGGCGTCTACAGCCAGTACGAGTTCAAGGTGCCCGTCAGCAGCCGCCTGACCGACGAAGCCTGGCGCAAGCAGCTGCGCGCGGGCCAGGCGCCCCCCGCCCATCCGTGGCTGGACGGCATCCGGGTGAAGTGAGGGGGAGGTTGACCCTTCCGGTCCTGGTTGCTTTCCTGCTGACGGCGGGCGGGCGCGAGACGCCGACCCCAGTGCTGGCCCTGGCCGGCGATGTCAGCCTGGCGCGTGGGGTGGCGCAGGCGAACGCGGGAAGCTGGGCCGCCGCCCTGCAAGGGGTGCGCCCCGCCCTGCAAGCTGATGCCAGCGCCGCCAATCTGGAATCACCGCTGACAGACGCTCCGCGCGTGACCACCGGCATTGACCTGCGTGCCCCAGTGGCCGCCGTGGCCGCCCTGCACCCCCTCACCCACCTAAGCGTGGAGAACAATCACGCTGGGGACGGCGGAGTAGCCGGGCAGCGGCGCAGCCAGCAGATGCTGCGGGCCGCACATCTCTCCCCCATCACCCGCACCCTGAGCCTTAGCCGCGTGGGGAACCGGATGGTGGCCTGGGTGGCGTACCTGGACGACGGCCGCACGCCGCCCCCTCTGGGGGCCGTTCGGGAGGGCGCGCGCCGGGCGGAGGTGGTCGTGGTATTGCCGCACTGGGGCGCCGAATATGGGCGGTCTACCCCGCGTCAGCGCGCCCAGGCCCGGCAACTGGCTGCCGCTGGCGCGACCGTGGTGGCCGGCAGCGGGCCCCACGTGTTGCAAGGCCACGAGGTCCTGACGGGGCCGGGTGGACGGGTGTTGGTGCTGTACAGCCTGGGCAACCTGCTGTTCGACCAGACCCTGCCCGCCGCCCGACTGGGGGCCGTGGTGCGGGTGCCGCTGGCAGACGTCACGCGCGCCTGCGCCGTGCCCACCCGCACCCGCGCGGGCCGCGCTCTGCGGGCCGCCGGCGAGGACCGCCGCACCGCCCTGACCCGGCTGGGGCTGCCGGCCTGCCCGGAGGGGACATGAGGCGCGCTGCGCTGGGCCTGCTCCTGCTGGGATCGGCTCTGGCGGGCGGGGACGCTGGGCCAGCTTGGCGCGTCCTCTCGCCGGCGGGCGAGTGGCAGCCCGCCGCTGCTGTCATCTCCCCAACACCTTGCCCGGCCCTGAACCTACCGGCGACCTGGGAAGTCTCGGCCTCAGTCTCCGCCGATGTCACGGGCGATGGCACCCCTGAATGCGTGCTGGCGGTCTGGCGGCCGTGGCGCAACTGGCCCATTCACCGCTGGAGCGCTGGCCCCACCCCCATTACCGCCAACCAAGACGCGGCGGGGCGTAGCGCCCATGTGGCCGTGCTGCGCCCGCTGCCCGGCGGCGCTTACCGCGAGGTCTGGGTGGGCAGTGCCCTGTACCGGCCGGTGCGCGCCCTGAGTGTTCGGCCCGGCGGCACGCTGGTCACGCTGGAAGTCAGCTACGCCGCTCCGTCCGCGCCTGCCCAGACCCTCAGCGAGTGGCACTGGACCAGCTTCGGCTTTGATCTGGTGCGCCGCGTGCCGGTGCGGGCGACGGCGCTGGGGGTGGACACCCGAGGCTGGCCCGCCGTACGGTGACAAGATGGGTCATGCGCCCTCTGCCGCTGGCCTTGACCCTCGCCGCCTCGTTTGCCCTGGCTGGCGGCGCCGAGTTGCCGCTACCAGCTGGCCGCGTCCCCGCTGGCTTTCTGGTGGCGCGCCAGGCCTCGCCCCCTGTCCGGGTGACGGCCCTGGCCCCGGAACGCGAAGGGTTCCTGACCGGCCTGCGCGTACAAGCGGGGAGCGTCAGCCGCACTTTCCCAGCGTGGCAAACCCTCAGCAACCCGACCTTCTGGCCCAGTGTCATGACCACTGATGTCACCGGCGACGGCGTGCACGAGTTGCTGATAACCCTGATGACCGATGAAGGCACCGGCTTCGCGGTCTACGACGCCCGCGTCCTGCGGCTGCCGGACCTGCGCGAATGGTCGGTGACGCCACCCGTGCCGTACCTGCGTGCTCAGGTCCGCTTTGGGCCCACCACGCTGACCGTTGGCGGCCGTGAGGTCCGCCTGCCCCTCCCTGACGACGACTTTGGCCCAGACCCCGCCCGCATCGGCGATCAGGTGCGCTGGGCCGTGCGCAGTGGCCACCTGACCGCACTAGTCGAGGTGCAAAAGGAGTGGGCTTTCGTGGGCCGCCTGGTGCTGACCTACCGCGCTCAGAATGGACAGTTGGTGCCTGCAGCGGTGGCCTACGACCCCAGCGAGTTGCGCTAGTACGACTTCGCGGCCTCACCCACGTCTATGCAGAGATCAGTCTCAAGCTCCCTGTACGCTGCAGGCAATGGGGCTAGACAACCGCTGGATGGCCGCCTTCTTGAACGATGTAGGGAAGGCTCTCCCTGATTTACAGCCAGACCTGAAGCGGGCTTTTGGCGCCTATGGCCCGTACAACCCTGACGTCATCTACAAGATTACGCAGCGAGGCCAGCAACTGATTGGCAGTGGCGACGCTGAATGTCTGTCTAAATTCGTTGCAATTCTAGATCAGTATTACCAGCCCAACGATCACCGTTTACGACAGTTCAACGCCACTGTAGAGCAGTCCTAGTTCGATTCCTGGACCTTCAAGGATGCCCGTCATGGCCGAGGAGCGTGGATGATCTTCGCCCCGAAACTACGCCGGAAATACAAGTGGTGGGTCGTGCAGCGTCTGGGGCTTTTGTGGGCAAAGTTTGCCCCTCAAGACTGGAAAGATCTACCCGACGCCTGAGCATTGGTCGTAAGTGATCTTTTGACAACGTGTTTAAGCCGTGCCAGAGCCCATACAGACTCCGCCCATTTCTGGAGCAGCCGGGAGAGTCCTGAGCAGCTTTCTGACCTCAGCGATTCGCAAGTTTAATTCCCGGTAATCGGTCTTTTTTCTTCTCTTGCCCCACAGCACCGCGAGACCTTTCAGCCAAGTGAAATCCAAAGCATGTTTTGAAAGTTCATCCCACTTCATCTCCATGCTTAGGCCAGCGCGCGGATGTCCAGCCTCACCCCAAGGCGGCAAAGTGGGCGCACAGGAGGGCCACCATGCCAGACCTCAGATCAGATGCCAGCGACCCCGACGACCGGACACCCCTCAACGAACCGGGAGCCCTGTGCTTCCCTCTTCCCCACTGAAAAAGGACATCCTCTGCCCATGAACGGCAAACATCTTGTGAAACTTGGCCTGGAGAAAAAGGCCATCGCCTTGGCCCAGACCGCCGCCGCTGCCCGCGAAACCGCTGGCCTGGCCCGCGACGAGATTTTGGCGGAACTGCGCGCTGTGCAGGCCAACCCGGCGGCGTACCTGGCCGGCGGCGTCTATGCCGACCTAGCCACTGAACTGAGTGCCCAGCAAGCGACGCGTGACGCCCTGAAAGGGGCCGAGCTGCGCGCCGCGCCGCTGCCCTACCCGGTGTGGGGCCAGGACCTGATCGAGCCCGGCGCCCGCAGCCAGATGGACGTGGCGATGCGCCTGCCGGTCAGCCGCGCCGGTGCCCTGATGCCCGACGCCCATGTGGGCTACGGCCTGCCTATTGGCGGGGTACTGGCCACCGAAAACGCGGTCATTCCCTACGGCGTGGGCGTGGACATCGGCTGCTCCATGATGCTCTCGGTGCTGCCCGTGGCGCCCGGCGCCCTGCACGCTGAAGATGGCAAGGCGCTGCTGCTCAAGCACACCCGCTTTGGGGCCGGCGTGGCCTTCGACAAGCGCGACCGTCAGGACCACGAAGTGCTGCACGAGGGCGCCTGGCAGGACCAGCCTCTGCTGCGCCACCTGTTTGAGAAGGCTGCCACCCAGATTGGCACCAGCGGCAGCGGCAATCACTTCGTGGAATTCGGCACCTTCACGCTGGCAGACGCCGACCTGGGGCTGGAGGCCGGCGAGTACCTGGCCGTGCTGTCCCACAGCGGCAGCCGCGGCTTTGGGGCGCAGGTGGCGGGGCACTTCACCAATCTGGCCGAGCGCCGCCACCCTGGCCTGGACCCCGCTGCCAAGAAGCTGGCGTGGCTGCCCCTGGACAGCGAGGACGGGCAGGCTTACTGGCAGGCCATGAATCTGGCGGGCCGCTACGCGCTGGCCAACCATGACCTGATTCATGCCCGCCTGGCACGCGCCCTAAACGTGCAGCCGCTGGCACAGGTGCGCAACAGTCACAACCTGGCCTGGGAACAGGAGGTCGGTGGCCAGAACCTGATCGTGCACCGCAAGGGCGCCACCCCCGCCGAGGCCGGGCAACTGGGCCTGATTCCCGGCAGCATGGCTGACCCTGGGTACGTGGTTCGCGGTCTGGGCAACCGGGACGCCCTGGGCAGCGCCAGCCACGGCGCGGGGCGCGTGCTGGGCCGCAAGGCTGCTGAGCGCACACTGGCCAAAAAGGACGTGCAGGCGTACCTGGCCGCGCGCGGCGTGACCCTGATTGGCGGCGGGATTGACGAGGCCCCGCAGGCGTACAAGCGCATTGAAGAGGTGCTGGCGCGGCAGAGTGATCTGGTGGATGTGGTCGGCCGCTTCACTCCCCAAATCGTTCGGATGGACACCGGCAGCGAGGATGTGTAGAGGCGTCACCTGAATTGACCAGCCCGGCCCCCGCCCTTATTAGAGCGGGGGCTAATAGTGGCACCCTTGCCAGACCGTTAGAAATGGGAGTAACAGACCTTAAACGGCACCAAGCGGGGGTGGAGGCCAGCCAACGCCTCTCAAAACCGACTTGAAGCCCAGCGGCAACCTCTACCCTGCGCAGCCTGAGTGGTTGAAGGGGGGCGTCCCCGGTGACGACAGAGCAGGCTAGATGGAGCCTGGGCTGGAAGAGGGACGCCCAGTCAGTCCTCCGGGAGATGACCCAGGGGTTCGAATCCCCTGCGCATGCAGAGCAGCGCCGGCCCTCTCCGGCGCTTGTTCTTGGCTGAGTGTTTGTTGCCTGGGTGACTGGCATAGGTCATCTGGCGGCGGCGCCGCGCGGGTGGCGCACCCTACACTCGGGAACATGACAGCGCAGCGTGACGCGGTGGTGCGGGTGGCGGCGGCGGCCTACCCGATTGAGTTTCTGGACGGCTGGGCGGCTTTTGAAACCAAAGTCACGCGCTGGGTGGCCGACGCGGCGGGTCAGGGGGCGCAGCTCCTCGTGTTTCCCGAGTACGCGCCGCTGGAGCTGATCAGCCTGCTGCCAAACACCCTGCACCACGACGTGCGGGGCATGCGGCCGGCGCTGCAAGCCTTCTTGCCAAACTTCCTGAGTCTGCACGCGCGCCTGGCCCGCGAATACCGTGTTGGGCTGGTGGCCGGCAGCTTTCCAGTCGCTTACGGCGACGTGTTTGTCAACCGGGCGTATGTGTTCGGCCCGGACGGCACGCACAGTCATCAGGACAAGCTGCTGATGACCCGCTTTGAGGCCGAGGAATGGGACATCGCCCCCGGTGAGGGCACGCGCGTCTTTGAGCTACCGCTGCCCGGCTGGACGCTGCGCTTTGGCATCGCCATCTGCTACGACAGCGAATTTCCGGCCCTGGCCCGGCACCTGGCCGAAGGCGGCGCAGAACTGCTGGTCGTGCCCTCCTTTACTGGCAGCCGCGCGGGGTACACGCGCGTGCGGGTGGGGAGCATGGCCCGCGCCCTGGAAAACCAGTGTTACGCCCTGCACGCCCCCCTGATTGCCGACGCGCCCTGGACCTACGCCGTGGAAGACGCCCACGGCGCGGCCGGCATCTACACCCCTGCCGACAATGGCCTGCCCGCCGACGGGGTGCTGGGGCAGCTGGGCTGGAATGAACCGGGCTGGCTGGTGACGGACCTTGACCTGGCCCTGACCCGCCATGTGCGCGCCGACGGCCACGTGCTGAACTGGCGCGACCGCGTGGTGGGCGAAGCGCGCCCTGGGCCGGCCCAGCTGGTCACGTTGGGCGCCCCAGAGCGGGGATGACCTTCACACGTCGCCTGACCGTGGCCGACGCCCAGGTCTACCGGGCCGTGCGGCTGGCGGCCCTGCACGCCGACCCAGCCGCTTTCCTGACCACAGCCGCCGAATTTGCTGCGCAACCCCTGAATCAGCTTGAGGCCCGCCTGGCTCCAGACGCGCCAGGGGTGACGCTGGGGGCTTTTCTCAGTGGCAACTTGGTAGGGCTGCTGACCCTGGTGCGCGAGTCAGCCCCTGCACTGGCCCACCGGGTCAACATCTACGGCGTGTCGGTGGCGCCGGCGGCGCGGGGGCAGGGCACAGGAGAAAGGCTGGTCCGCGCCGGCATTGAGACCACCCGCACCTGGCCGGGCGTCACGTCCCTGCATCTGGCGGTGATGGAGACCCAGACAGCCGCTCGCCGCCTGTACGAACGCTGCGGCTTTCGCGTGTGGGGCCGGCAGCCGGATGCGGTGCGGCGGGACGGTCAGGTCTTTGCCGAGGACTGGATGGTGCTGGAACTGGGAAGGACTACGCCTCACCACGAACAGGAAAGCGGCTGACCTGGGCTTTCCACTGGGCCGTCAGTGCTCGCAACTCGGCCTGAGTGACAGGGAAGTCCACCCAGGCGTCCGAGACTTCGCCCGTGTCCATCCAGTCGGGTGAATGGTCCAGTTCCCTGGCAAACGGCGGCAGATATTCCGCCTGCATCACGATGCGCAGGTGAAGTTGGTTGTCAAGGTCCGGGTCACGAAACCAGGCAGAACGCGCCGAGAGCACTAGGCACGGCTCGGTAAAGCTCTCGGTGCTGCTGAGGCCCGCCTGCTGCCAGCCGATGAAAACGGGTGCCTTCTCGCTAACTTCTTCCAGCCAGGCAAGCAACCGGTGGGCCTCCCGAGCGGTCAGGCAGGGGTCAACCACCTCCCAGACCCGGCCATCAGGCAAAGAGAGCTTCAGCCGGACATTCAGCCAGTTGGCATCCCAGCCACGGCAGCATCTGGAAACTGATAGCCCAGAAGCTCAAGGGACAGCTCAAGCGCTCCGGTTCGCACCTGCATTCACCTCACTCTATCGTCCTCGCCTCACGGACAAACCTGCCTCTCCCCGCCTACACTGCCTGCATGCCTGTCACCCTGTCCGACCGCCTGAGCGCTGACCTCTCCGGCCTGCGTGAAAGTGGCCTCCTGATTCACCCGCGGGTGCTGGACGCCCCGCAGCATGCCCGCACCACCGTGGACGGCCGCAACGTCATCAACCTGGCCAGCAACAACTACCTGGGGTTCGCCGACCACCCAGCCCTCAAGGCCCGCGCCGCCGAGTATCTGGACAAGTGGGGCGTGGGGGCCGGGGCCGTGCGGACCATTGCCGGCACCCTGCGGATTCACGAGGAATTTGAGGCGCAGATTGCGGACTTCAAGCACACCGGCAGCGCGCTGGTGCTGCACAGCGGCTTTTCGACCAATCAGGGGGTGCTGGGCGGCCTGCTGAAAGAAGGCGACCTCGTGGTCAGCGACGAACTGAACCACGCCAGCATCATTGATGGGCTGCGGCTGACCAAGGCCACGCGCAAGGTGTTCAAGCACGCCGACCCCGAAGACCTCGACCGGGTGCTGAAAGACAACCCCACAGACGGCCTCATCATGGTCGTCACCGACGGCGTCTTCAGCATGGACGGCGACTTGGCCCCGCTGGACCAGCTGGTGGCGGTGGCCCGCAAGTACAGCGCCGTCACCTACGTGGACGACGCCCACGGGTCGGGCGTCATGGGCGCCCAGGGGCGCGGCACCGTGCATCATTTCGGCTTCGAGTACGCCGACGACGTGATTCAGGTGGGCACCCTGTCTAAAGCCTGGGGTGGGGTGGGCGGCTACGCGGCCGGCCACGAGAACCTGCGCCAGCTGCTGATTAACCGCGCCCGGCCCTATCTGTTTTCCACCGCGCAGGCCCCGGCCACGGTGGGCGCCCTGGCCGCCGCCCTGGACGAGGTGCAGCGCGACCCCACCCTGATGGAGCGCCTGTGGGACAACACCCGTTACTTCAAGGCCGAGTTGCAGAGGCTGGGCTTCGACACCTTTGGCAGCGTCACGCCCATTACGCCGGTCATCTTCGGGGAGGCGCCCGCCGCCTTTGAGGCCAGCCGCCGCCTCTTTGACGAGGGCATCTTCGCTGTGGGCCTGGGCTTTCCCACCGTGCCCCGCAACCTGGCCCGCATCCGCAACATCGTGACCGCCGAACACACCAAAGACGATCTGGATCAGGCCCTCAGCGCCTACGAGAAGGTGGGCCGCGCCCTGGGCACGATTGGCGGGTGAGCGCGCTGCGGTTTGAGGGGTACACAGCTGACGAACTGTTGGCCTTTCCAGACGAACACTTTCGCGCCCTTGTGCTGACCGGTGAGCCCCTTGTGATCCGCATCGGCTCGGCGGAGGTGTTGGGTCAGTTCGCTGTATCAGACGACACGCTGATTCTGGAACTGGCCCAGATCGATGAGGGCGGCGAGGGCGTGTTACCTGCGCTGGCGGCTCTGGCAGAGCGGTATGCCCGCATGTGGAACCTGCGGTTCATCGAATGGCGTGTCCATGCTCTGCACTGTGCCCAGCCCAATCTGCGCCTCCGGCGGATGCTGGAGCAGAAGGGCTTTGCGGTGCAGACACTGCCCGTTGTAGGCGAATGCCTGTGGCGGCGGGTGCCGGTGGACGCTGCGTGACCGAGTACCGCGTGCAGGCTGCTGTGGACTCCACCAAGCTGAGCCAGTTGCGGGAAGCGGCCTGGGGCGCCCCAGACGACGGTCACGCCTGGCCAGCCATCCTGGCCCGCTCGCTGACCTGGGTGACGGCGCATAACGGCGGGCAGCTGATCGGCTTCGTCAACGTGGCCTGGGACGGCGGCGCGCACGCCTTTTTGCTGGACACCACCGTTCACCCCGACTGGCAGCGGCGCGGGGTGGGGGCCGAACTCGTGCGCCGGGCAGCCGCTTCAGCGCGCGAACTGGGGGCCGAGTGGTTGCACGTGGATTACGAACCCCACCTGTCAGGCTTCTACGAGAGCTGCGGTTTTCGGCCTACCGCAGCGGGGCTGCTGCGGCTGCGCTGAGGTTTCTCAGCATCCCAGGGGAAGTAGGCCCTTCGGTAGGCTGTAACGTTCACTCGCGCGGCAAGCCCACTTGTTGCTGAGGCTCCAGCGGGGGTCTCAACGCCTCTGAAGACCGCAGTGGGTGGGCGCCTGTCCCGCCCCCGGCCCCCTATCATGACCCTATGACCAAGCGGCCCGCCGTGGGCGACAAACAGGAGCGGGGCCAGGACGTGCAGGCCATGTTCGCCTCGATTGCGCCCCGCTACGACCTCCTGAACCGTGTGCTGAGCCTAGGGGTGGACCGGGGCTGGCGCCGCGCCGCTGCCCAGGAAGCGCTGGCCCTGAGCCCTGCGCGGGTGCTGGACGTGGCCACCGGCACCGCCGACTTTGCCCTGGAGCTAAAGACGCGCGCCCCGCAGGCCGAGGTCGTGGGCAGCGACTTCGTGCCGGAAATGCTGGCGATTGGCCGCCAGAAGGCCACCGCCCGCCACCTGCAGGTCAGCCTGGAAGAAGGCGACGCTCTGAACCTGCCCTACCCCGACGGCAGTTTTGACGCCGTGACCTGCGCGTTCGGCTTTCGCAACTTTGCCGACTACGAGCGTGGCCTGTCAGAGTTCTGGCGGGTGCTGGCGCCGGGCGGGCGAGCCGTCATTCTGGAGTTCCCGCCGCCAGGACCGGGGCTGTTTGGGGCCGCCTTCCGCTTTTACTTTCAGCACCTGCTGCCGCGCATTGGCGGCCTGGTGAGCGGCAACGCAGCGGCCTACACCTACCTGCCCGCCAGCGTGCTGGCCTTTCCCGACCCGCAGCATCTGGAACGACTGATGCAGGCCACGGGCTTTCGCACCCGCCACCGCCTGCTTACGTTCGGCATTGCCGCCATTCATGTCGGAGACAAGCTGTAAGCCAGACGCAGCCTGGATGGTGTGTACCAGCGGTTTGACACTAGCAGCCGTACAGCGGCGGCCAGAAGTGCCTCTCCAGGCCGCCCACACAGTTGTCTTTTACAGTCACTTCCTTTGTTGTCCTAAGAAGTGGTTGAGTGGCATCCACATTGGCCGGGCCAGATTCCGCTGGAGCGAGCCGTGCAATCAAATGGGCAGACGTGCAATATGGACAGGCATCATGGAGGCGCAGGCTTCAGGAGCGGCTGATGCGGCCTCCGATTGAGTCAAGCAGAATGCCGGGTGGCATCTGGATGCACTTGGACAGCTCTGCCTGGCAGCTCTTCAAGCTCACAGGAGAGCGAGAAAGACAGGGCACAGATTCCTCGGTATGGCGGCGCAGACGGAGCCCTTCCAGCAATGCCGTAACGAAGCGGAATCTATATCAGCGGCTGGCGGTTAGAGCGCGCCCTTGCTCCAGCCACAGCCGCAGGGCACAGGTGAGCAGCAGGGCGCCCAGAGGAAACGGCACAGCGCCTAAGTCCAGCCGGGTGTCCACGCCGCGCGTGAAGCCGCCAAAACGGCCCCGCACCTCGCCGGCGTAATGGCGCAGGCTGAGGTCCAGGCCGTCCGTAAATGAGCCGTAGCGGCCCGTCACGGTGTCAGGCGTGAAATTCAGGGTCGCGTCGGTGCCTTCAGTGAAGCTCCCCAGGCGCATGGTCATGACGCCCGCAGCAATGCTGGCGCGCACATCGAACCCGTGGGTGACGCCGCCCACCCGGCCGACCAGGGCGTGCCCGTCCAGCCAGACCGCCACATCGGTGCCGTCCACGTAGCCGCCGACGCGGCCTGTCAAGCGCGCGCCGTCCCAAGTGGCGCTCAGGGCCACACCGTCCGATACGCCACCAAAGCGGCCTTCCAGGGCTTCCTGCGCCTGATACCCGGTCATGGCTTCAGGGTAAAGGACCGCTCTGGCAGAACCCTGACGGCGCCGGCGGCAGACCCCGCGAGCCTGTGCCCAAGAGGTCTACCGCCGGTTGTTCTGGGCCTCGCCTCTGGCCCTCAGGCAGATGCTCCCGGCCTTCTTCTGGGGGTCCCTCCAGTCAGGTCAAATCACGAACTCGCCGTTCCGCATGACCGGCTCGCGTTCGCCGTCCTTGGTCAGGCCGTCCACGTTCATCTCACCGCTGCCAATCATCCAGTCCACATGGGTCAGGCTGTCGTTGCCGCCCCTGGCCTGAAACTCTTCCAGGCTCAGGTCCACCCCGCCCCTGACGTTAAAGCGGTAGGCACTGCCAATGGCGATGTGGCTGGCGGCGTTCTCGTCATACAGGGTGTTGTAAAAGAACAGGCCCGACCGGCTGATGGGGCTGGAGTGCGGCACCAACGCCACCTCGCCCAGGCGGTGGCTGCCCTCATCGGTCTCAATCATCTTGAGGAGCGCCGCCTCGCCTTGCCTGGCGCTGGCCCCGGTGATGCGGCCGCCTTCAAACTGGATACGGATGCCGTCAATCAGGGTGCCGTTGTACGACAGCGGCTTGGTGCTGACCACGGTGCCGTCCACGCGCTCCCGGTGCGGGGCAGTCCAGACTTCCTCGGTCGGGATGTTGGCCGTAAAGGTAATACCGCCGGGCGTGTCGGCCGCGCCGCCGCCCCAGACGTGCCCGTCGGCCAGGCCCACCGTCAAGTCGGTCTCACCGCCCTGAAAGTGCAGGGCGTGGTAGCCCTTCTCGGTCAGGAGGTCGCGGCGGCGTTTCAGGTCGGCCAGGTGGGTGTCCCAGAGGGCCACCGGGTCTGGCTGGTCGGCGCGGGTGGCCGCAAAGATGGCGTCCCACTGCTGGGCCACCGCCTCCTCGCCGCTGGCGTCGGGGAACATCAGCTCTGCCCAGCCTGACACCGGCGCGCTGATGAGGTTCCAGTTCAGGCGGTTGGTCATCACCTGCGCGGTGTAGGGGCGGCGGTAGGCGGCCAGCGTGCGCTGGTGCGTGGCCACGCGCTCGGCGTCCACGCCGCCCAGCAGGTTGGGGTTGGTGGCGCGAATGGCGATGACGGCCCCACCCGCCTCGGCGGTTTCAATCTCGGCGTCCACACGCCACTTGCTGATCTGCTCAAAGCTGCCGTCCGGAGCCAACTCAAAGCGGGCCAGTTGCACGTCGTCATCGTCCCAGCGCACGTCCACGAAACTGGCGCCGGCCGCGTAGGCTTCGCGGACCACCAGGCGGGCGAGCTGCGCTGTTTCCACCGGGGCCTGCACCAGGACGCGCTGGCCTTCTTTGATCCCTAAGCCCACCTGTACCGCCAGCCGCGCGTAATTCCGCAACTTCTCGTCAAAGGTCAGTGTCATGTCCAGCGCAGAATAGCCACCTGGGTCGGCCGGTGCATAAGCGAGAGTGCTCTTGACTGGAACGGGCCGGTTGCCTATAGTTCTGTGGCTGGCCGTCGAGGCGTAGCGCAGCCTGGTAGCGCACTACCTTGGGGTGGTAGGGGTCGTGAGTTCAAATCTCGCCGCCTCGACCAGCACGAAAGCTCCTCTTAGAGGGGCTTTTTTCGTTTTGTCTCTTGGCAAGTACAGAGAAACTTGGCGAGGCGACGCGGGACTATGTGCTGTAGAACTCCCGCAAGTGGCTGCACTCTGCTCAAGCCACTCTACGGAAGCGAGAAGCGTTGACTTGCAGGGAGAGCTGCACGCTACTGCGCGGCCTTCAAAGTCACTCCAGAGTCGTCCTGGGTGCTGCTCTCCAATGCAGATGAAGCTGACTCTCAGCCGCTGGTCACTGGGCACCAGTCAGGTTGAGCCAGCGTCGCCGCCAGTGACTGGTCTGGGTATCCGATGCCCCTGTGAACGGTTCGCCTGATACTTCAGCCTACGCTGCCCTCCAGTCAGGAAAACTGAGGTCCTACAGTTCGCCTAGCCCTGCCGCCAGTAGACCCGCCACGCCCCCCTCATAGCCCTCTATGCGCGCCCAGTCGGGCGGAAACGGCTGTGACCGCGTAACGTCATTCGGCACGACCACCACCCGCATCCCAGCCGCCACCGCCGCCGTGGCGCCGTTCAGGCTGTCCTCGACGGCCAGGCAGTCAGCCGGCCTGAGCCCCAGCCCCCGCGCCGCCAGCAGGTACAGTTCCGGGTCAGGCTTGACGCGCGCTACATCGTCGCGGGTCGCTAGCACCTCGAAATGCTCCAGCAGCCCGTGGTGGCTCAGCCAGCGCGTCACCCAGGCCCGGTCACTGCTGGTCGCCAGGGCCAGCCGCAGCCCACGGGCGCGCAGGTCGTCCAGCACGGCGCGCACACCAGGCCGGATATCGCCCGCCTCAATGGCCGCGTGGACCGCCGTTTTCAATTGCCCGTGAACCGTCTCGCGGTCAGCCTGCACATGCGCTGGCAAGCCCGCCCAGGGGTCAAAGGCGTCCCAGGTGCCGATGCCGCGCTGCCAGTCGTGCAGGTGCAGCTCGCGGTCGTGCTGGCGGTACAGCGCCTGCCAGTGCTGAAACTCGGGAGTCTCGGTATCCAGTATGGTGCCGTCGAAGTCGAAAATTACGGCGTGCAGGGTCATGCGGCCAGTGTAGAGGGCGCGTGCGTGAAGTGGACTTCACTTTAGATGGAGGCCGGGCTGCCCCAGAATTCGCTACCCTCGGGGGCATGGCCGAATGGGTGCAGAACTTGATGGACAGCATGGGATACGTGGGCATCCTGCTGCTGATGATTCTGGAAAACGTCTTTCCGCCCATTCCCAGCGAACTGATTATGCCCTCGGCCGGGTTTGCCGCGTCGCGCGGCGACCTGAACATTGTCATGGTGATCGTGGTGGGCACGGCGGGCAGCGTCCTGGGCACCCTGCCGCTGTACTACCTGGGCCGGGTCTTTGGCGAGGACAAGCTGGTGAAGTGGGCCGACAAATACGGCAAGTGGCTGACCCTCAGCGGCAAGGACATTAAAAAAGCAGACGACTGGTTCGACCAACACGGCACCAAGGCGGTGCTGTTTGGCCGCCTGGTGCCGGGCATTCGCAGCCTCCTGAGCCTGCCCGCCGGCATGAGCGAAATGCCCCTGCCCAAGTTCCTGATTTACAGCGCCATCGGGTCGGCCATCTGGGCGTCCATTCTGGCGGGCGCCGGCTACCTGCTGGGCGAAAACTACGACCGCGTGGAGCAGTACGTGGGGCCAGCCGGTTACGTGGTGCTGGGCGTGCTGGCGGTGGTGGCGGTGGTCTGGTTCGTGCGCCGCAAGAAAGCGCAAAGCTAGGGTGTGAGATGCAGGCCGTGGGGTGTGGGGGAAATCTCCGCAGCCCACGCTTCTTTTGCACTGCGCCCCATTTTTCGACCTACGCCCCACACCCCTCAATGCTCCAGGCGAATGTGCGGCAGCCGCCGGTCCAGCCACGCGGGCAGCCACCAGTTCCAGCGCCCGGCCAGCTTGAGAAAGGCGGGCACCAGCACCAGGCGCACCAGGGTCGCGTCCAGGGCCACCGCCACGGCCAGGCCCAGGCCGATGCTCTTGCTGGCCACCACGCGGCCAAAGATGAAGGCGGTAAAAACAATCAACATGATGATGGCCGCGCTGGTAATGATCCGGGCGGTGTGCCCCACCGCCAGCACCACCGCTTCATCGTTACTGGCGCCGCGCAGGTGTTCTTCCTGCACCCGCGAGAGCAAAAAGATTTCGTAATCCATACTCAGGCCGAACATCACGGCGAACAGCAGCACTGGCAGGCTGGCGTCCAGCACCCCCACATCGGCTGGAATGCCCAGCGGCGCGGCCAGCACGCCGTTTTGCACCACCAATGTCACCACCCCGGCGGCGGCCCCTACTGTCAGGGCGTTCATCAGGATGCTTTTGAGGGGAATCAGGAGGCTGCGAAAAGCCACCATCAGCAGCAGGAACGTGCCGGCAAACACAGCCAGGATGACGGTGGGCAGTGACCCGGTGATGGCGCGGCTGAATTCCTCGCCGCCGATGGGCGCGCCGCCCAGCAGGTAGGCGTAGCCGCTGGCCTCAAGCTTCCGGCGCAGCTGCGTCTCAAGCTGCGGAATCTCGCGGGCGCGCAGGGTGCGGTCAGGCACCACCGTTACCCGCAGCAGGGTCCGGTCCTGGCTAAAGGAGCGCGTGGTCAAGACGCTCAGGGCGGCCAGGGCGTCGGCATTGCTGCCCGCCGTATCCGTTAAATCGGCTGGAGTCACAAAGGGGCTGAGCACGCCCTTCACCCCGTCCAGGCCGCGCAGATCCTCCACGAGTGCTTGAAACTTCGCGCGGTCAGCCGGCCCGTAGCGCTGGCCCTGCAAGTCCAGCACCACCTCGAACTGGCTCAGCAGCCCGCCCGCGCCCAGCGCCTCCACATCTTTCAGGGCGTCGCGGCTCTCGACACCAGGGGTCAGCCCCCAGGCTCCCGCGTAGCCGGTCCTCATCTGAAAGGCAGGCGCCGCCAGCACCAGCAGCAGGGCGGCTGACGCCAGCACCGCCGCCCAGGGCCGGGCAGTAACCCGCCGCGCAAAGGTGGTCCAGGCCGCGGACGCCTCGCCACTTTGCGCCCAGGTGAGCTTTAGGAGGCGGGGGCTGTTCACCCGCTCGCCCAGCAGGGCCAGCATGGCCGGCAAGGCTGTCAGCGAGGCCAGCACCGTCAGCAGCACCGCCAGCACGCCGCCAATCCCAATCGAGCGTACGAACGAAATCGGCGGCAGAATCAGCCCACCCATCGCAATGGCCACCGTCAAGCCGCTAAAGGCCACGCTGCGGCCGGCCGTCTGGACCGTGCGCTCGGCGGCTTGGCGAGGGGACGGGACCCGCTTCAATTCCTCCCGGAAGCGGTTGACCATCAGCAGGGCGTAGTCAATGCCCGCTCCCAGGCCCAGCATGGTAATTACGCTCTGGGCAAAGGTGCTGACCTCCATCACGCGGGTCAGGCCGTACAGCCCGGCCATCGCCACGCTGATGCTCAGCATGCCCACCGCCAGCGGGAGCCCGGTCGCCACCAACGCGCCAAAGACCAGCAGCAGCAGCACGCCGATCAGGGGCAGGGCGGTCAGTTCGCTGCGTTTGGTGTCCGACTCGGCAAACTCGGTGAAGTCGTCGGCAATGGCCTGCCCGCCAGTCACGCGGATATCCAGCGCGGCACTCTCGGCCCTTTCGGCGTAGGCGCGCACCCGGCGCAGGGTCTCGGTGGCACCGTCTTCCAGCGGGATCTGCGCCAAGGTCAGGGCCAGCACGCCGTCCCCGGCCTGTGTGGGCAGAGGGCCGCCCGCCTGCGCGCCCGTCACGCGGGTAACCCCCACGACCTCCTCCAGCCCATCCAGAAATCTCTGGTAGGTGGCCTGCCCGGCCTCCGTGGTCAGCGGCGGCTGACTGCGGGTGACCAGCACCACCGTATTCGTGTCACGCTCGTTGAAGCGCTCCCGCAGCAGTGCCGTCACGCGGGTGGCCTCGGCATCGGTCAGGCCGCCCGCCGGGTCGGCATTCAGGGCGGCGGGTGCACGGGCGGCAAACGGAATGCTGAGCAGTGCGGCCAGCAACCAGACCAGCAGGATGGCCCAGGGGTGGTGGGAGACCAGTCGGCCCAGTGTCTTCACGCCCTGGAGTAGACCACGCAGGCCAGAGAGAAACCGGGTGACCCGCAACAACCACCAACTGATACCAATTTGCGCTATCAGTTGACAATAAATGTTAGATAGCGCAAGATAGCGGTACCTGAGAGGAGGTGGCAGAATCTACCCATGAGTGACGCCCATGAGGTACTGACCCTAGAAGAACTCGCCGCCTTCCTGAAGGTGAGCGAGACGACCGCCTACGCCCTGGTGCGCGGCGGCGAGGTGCCGGGCCGCAAGGTTGGGCGGGAATGGCGCTTTTTGAAAGCGCGAGTGGTGGACTGGCTGATGAGGGCCGGCGCCGAGGCCGCCCATTCAGAGACAGGAGGAAACGACATGGACAAGACCGGCTTTGTGCAGCGCGACGAACTGGGCGGCGAGTCTAAGCAGGAGGGCGGGCAGGAGTACGTGGCGCTATGGCTGCCCATCACGCGCGAGGAAAAGGCGGCCCAACTGGAGAAGGCTGCCCGCGACGGCGTGAACGTCAGCGAACTGGTGGCCGACTATTTGCGGGACTGGGTAAAGGCGTAACGGCGGGAAGTGGAAAGTGGGAAAAGCACCGCTCACTCACCACTGAATAGGAGCGCGCAACAGTCATCAGAGATTGTGAAAGATTTGCAGCTCAGAACTATCTGCCTGAGGCGAAGAGGTCGGTAGTTGGAAACGAAATGATGGTGTCTCTGCCTACGGACCTTGCATCAAAAGAGGGGCGCGCTCACCAGCGCAGGTCTGGCAGCCTGGAGAAAATGGAGCAGCTGGAAGACGTCATCACCTGGCAGTGGTGAGAACTGTCTGGGGTCGCTCTGCTGGTAGGCGGCGTCCTCTGGTTCGCTGTCCTGAGTTGGCCGCCACGCGCGCGTTTCTGGTTGGTTGCTATGGGCTGTCCTGTGCTGGCGTTCTGGCCACTGGCACTCGCTTTTCTGGAGAACACACGGTAAACCTGGCGCCCAACCCCCGACCAAATGAGAGTTGACGGAGAATCAGGGCTTGTCCACTTCCCACTTACCCCTGGCCATTTCCCCTCAAAACAATTCGTCGAGCAGCGTGTAATACGCCAGCTTGCCCTCATTCACCAGCGCGCGGCTGTACAGATCAAGGAACATCCCGGCGTACACGTCGCCCAGTTCACTACGGACTTCGCGCCAGGCCAGGGCCAGGTCGGTGTGGCGGTCCGCGATCCCGGCGCGGCCCAGATCAATGAGGCCCTCCACGTACTCGCCGCTGACGAGGAGGTTGTCCAGGGTGGCGTCGCCGTGGGTCACCACCAGATCCTCCTGGGCGGGGCAGGTGCGAACCAGTTCGTTAAAGACGCTGACCGCGCTGCGGCCCTGGCGCTCCTCGTCAAAGTCGCTTTCATCCACCACCCCAGCCTGCACCCGTTCGCGGGCCAGCGGCAGGGCCACGGCCAGGGTGCGGGTAAACGGACAGTCACGGATGGGCAGGGCGTGCAGTTCGCGCAGGGCGCGGGCCAGCAGGGTCACCACCCGCTCCGGGTGCAGCAGGGCGTCGGGGTGACTCATGGAAATGCCAGGCACGCGCGTCATGACCAGGTACTCGGCGTCCGGGGTAACTTCAAAGCCCACCAGTTCCGGCACCGGCACCCGCCCGGCAAACCAGCGCAGCCGCTCGCGCTCCTGCTGCAAGGTGCTGCCCGCGTGCGCCTGCCGGGGCTGAACCTTGACCACAAAGCGGGTGCTGCGCCACACCGACGCGCCACTTGCTCCGCCGGTCACCCGTTCCCAGCGGGCGGCGGGCAGCGCGCGGCGCAGCGGCTCGGGCAGGGTCAGGCGCGGGGCGTCAGCGGGACTCACACGGCCCAGCATAGCGACCCTCAGGCAACCGTAAAGCTGGGCGTACCCGCCTGGCGAGGCCCTGTGGGCATCATGTCAGCGTGACCCGCCCCTCTGCCCCGCCGTCCATCCAGCCCCCAGAGGAACCCTCCAAGCGCGAGTGGTTCAGTGAGGTGATTGGCCGCACGCGCTTCGTGGTGCTGATTGCCGTCATTGCCGTGCTGCTGGTGTCGTTCAGCCTGTTTTTGCAGGGTACGCTGCTGGCCCTGGTGACCATCTGGGACTCGTGGCGCGACACCTTCGTGGAGGGCGTCGCCAGCCAGAAGGGCGACCTGGCCGTGGAGTTCCTGGAAATCGTCAGCACCATGCTCAAGGCGGTCGTGTTTTACCTGATTGGCGTGGGGCTATATTCGCTGTTCATCACGCCGCTGAACCTGACCTCGGCGCTGGGCGTGGAAAGTCTGGCCGACCTGGAACAGAAAGTCGTATCGGTCATCATCGTGATTTTAGGGGTGACCTTTCTAGAGCACTTTGTGCGCTGGCAGGAGCCGCAAGAGACGCTGTATTTTGCCGGCGCGCTGGCCCTGGCCGGCGGGGCCCTGGTGTTCTTCCAGCGGGTGCATCAGGGCACAGGCGGCGGCCTGGAGCAGCCTCAGGCCAAACTGCGCGCCCGCCAGGAACTCTTTGAACACCACACCGAGCAGCGTCACATAGATGACAAGGACGTGGAACTGGCCGAGGCCGCCACCCAGGCCAAACTGGAAGGCAAGGCCGACGCCGAGGAAGGTAGTGGGTAAAAAAGGGGGTGGGACGTGGGTTGTAGGGTGTAGGAGCAATTCAACTTTCATGGCTGGATGCCTGAGCCCTCTTGGGGTGGGCTAATAAGAGGCCTGCTAACGCCCGTCCCAAGTTTCATGGCAGGACATCCCGCTCCGCTTTGCCCCACATCTCCTGACCGGGACAAGCGGCAGCCCCTCAGAGGCGTACACTGTCCAGAATGAGGGTTGGTCTGCTTGAATCACGCGCCGCGCGGCTTCCGGGCTACTGGGCGGCGTATCTGAAAGAACTGGGGGCCACGCCTGTGACCCCCGCCGTCAGCGACGCGCAGGCACTGGAGCTGGGCCGCGAAAGCCTGCCCGGCGAGCCGGCCACCGTGCAGCTGACCCTGGGGCGCATTCTGGGCTTGACGCGGGTGGACACCGTACTCGTACCGCAGTGGGCCGCCGTCAGCGGCGACGCCTGGAGCGAGGCGCTGCCTGAACTGCTCTCGCGGCGCATCAGCGGGCTGCCCACGCTGCTGGGGGTGCCTGACCAGCCGGACGCGCTGGAAAACACAGCGGCCGAGGTGGGGCTGCGCGTGACCCAGAACGCCGGCATGGTGCGCCGCGCCCTGGAAAAGGTGCGCCCGCTGGGCCAGGACGCCCGCGCTGCGCCGCCCGTCCTCAGCCGGGGCAGCCGCGTGACGGTGGCCGTTATTGGCCCGCGCGCCCTGCTGGGCGAACACCTGCTGACCCACCCTCTGCGCGCAGCCCTGGACGAGCTGGGCCTGTACGGGGTGTTCAGCACGGACCTGAGTGTCCCCGAGGTCCTGCGCCGCGCCGAGCGGATGCCCGGCGACGCGGCGCCCGGCGACCGGGAACTGTTCGGGGCCGCCTCGTTGCTGGGCGGCAAGAGCGCCGTGCGCGGGTTCGTGCTGGCGGTGCCGGCCCGTGACGGCGCAGCGCAGGCAGCCGCCGCACGACTCGCCGCTGCCCAGCACAAACCCACCCTGACCCTGCACCTGGACGGCCAGAGCGAGTTCCCTGACCTGGCGGCTTTTCGTGACCGCGTGACTCTGGGCCGCTTTGCCCCCGACCCCATAGAGGAAGGCGGCGCATGAACCTCTGGCGCTGGCTGACCACCCCCGACCCAGAACCGGGCTTTACAACCGGCAAACTGCTGAAACTGGCGGCGCGCGTGGCGCTGTTTGCCCTGGTGGCGACCCTGGTGAGTAGCCTACTGAGCCTCACGCCGCTGGGGCCGTATCTGAATACCTGGTGGGGCAGCCTGCTCTTTGTGCTGGCGCTGTATCTTCCCCTGGCACGCTTTCTCAACGTGGACACCTTTGTGCCGCGCCGCCTGCAAGCCCGCGTGGACGCCCGCACGTCGGGGCAGACCGGCAAAGCGACCCGCACCCAGCGCCGCAAGGAACGCAACCGCTACGCGGGCGTGCGCAAAAGCGCGCCGCGCTCTGGCGGACGGCGCTGACTACCTGCCTCCTCCTATTGCCAGCCTCTGTGACGCCTGTTCACAGAGGCTGTTTGCTCTTCCCTACCCTTCTTCCAGCGGATAGGTCTGGGCCGCGCGCGCCGCCAGAAACACCAGATGCAGGTAAAAGAGGCCCACCCCCAGGAACACCAGCCAGCCGGGAAAATTGCCGATATCGGCTAAGGCAAAGGCTTCTGGGAAGGTCAGCATCCACCCCTTGGGCTGGCTGAGATCCAGTTTGGCCAGCCAGGCCAGCAGCACCGCCGCGTAAATCCACAGGTAATTGCGGCTCAGGCGCCAGCCCAGGGCGTCGGCGCGGGACATGGGGCTGCGCGGCTTACTCAGTTCGGCCAGCAGCAGCTGGTGCCAGTCGGGGTCCACGCGGTCACCCAGCATGGCCGGGTAAAAAAAGCGTTCCATGATCCGGACCCGGTGGTGCGCGATTTCAAAGGTGCGAAAGCGCCGCGCCTCCAACCGCAGAAAAAAGTAATTCATGAACATGGAAAACAGAAAGGTGGCGTGGCTGTTGTTCACGTCTCCCAGGGCAAAAGACGCCAGGCCAGCGGTGGTGACCACCGACCAGTTGGTCGTCATGTCCAGCCGCTGCCGGTAGGCGGTCATCTTGCCGACTTCGGCGCGGTAAAGATGAATCAGAGCGTTGGCCGCGTTCGTGGTGTAACTCACGTCCGTCAGTCCGCCCAGCCCCGCGCCGGGGCCACCGCCCACGCCGGGCATCAGGGACGCCACCTGTGCATGGGTTCAGGGTAGCGCACCGGCAGTCAACAGCGATCTGCCGCAGCAGAGCGGGTGGACACGCGCCGGCACCCCGCCCACGGCAGGCCAGAGAGGTGCGCCGCCCGCTTGGGGAAAGCGCGGCGCCCGGCCCTCAGCGCAGGAAGGGGTTGCTCCTGCGCTCGGCGCCCACAGTCGTGCGGGGGCCGTGGCCGGGGTAGACAGCCGTGTCTTCCGGCAGGGTCAGCAGTTCGGCCGCGATGCTGCGCAGCAGGGTTGGGTGGTCACCGCCGGGCAGGTCGGTGCGGCCAATTCCACCCTGAAACAGCGTATCGCCAGCAATCACCAGGCCCGGCGCTGTAAACACCACATGCCCCGGCGAGTGGCCCGGCACTTCGCGGGCCGTCAGTGTCAGGTCGCCTGCGGTGAAGGTCTGCCCCTGGACAATCTCCTGGTCGGGGGCTTCAGGCTGCGTAAAGGGCAGGTTCCAGCGGCCCGCACTCGCCGCCCCCAGCCGGTAAAGAGGCTGGTCAGCGGCATGCAAAAACACCGGCAACCCCAGCGCTTCCCGGAGGGGCTGCACCGCGCCGATATGGTCAAAGTGCGCGTGGGTCAGCAGAATGGCGCGCACCGTGACGCCGCTGCCGCGCACCAGGGCCAGCAGCCGCTCGGCCTCGTCGCCAGGGTCAATCAGAAACCCTTCGTTCTGCTCGCCGGCGATCAGCAGCGCATTTTCCTGAAGGGGGCCGGTGGGCGTGGACCACAGGCGCACGGGGCCGTGGGTCTGGGGGCGGGGCGCAGTCATGCCCGGCAGTGTAGCGGCGGCAGAGACCAGTCCTGAGCCATTGCCAGCTTTCCTCAATCGGTTTGGCCGACTGCACCTGCAATAAACTCAGGCCGTCAAGGAGCGGGTGGGCGGGGTCAAGAATGCCCTGCACTGTGAAACTTAGCAGCCAGCGACTTGAGACGCGCCTCATTGGCTCCAGGGGAAACAGCGGCGTGAGTCATCTGAAGAGACAGGGAAGCAGCATGATGATTCTCACCTCATCAGCTTGAGGACCGAGTTTGGCGCTGGCGTGCCGCTAAGCAAATTTGCCCCAGCGCCGTTCAGACACTATGAGCGGCGCTGAGTTTTGCTCTGAGATAGAACAGCGTCGTCATTCGGCGTTGAGCCCATCAGGCAGCACACACCTGGGCGCCCCCCTATGGAACAGGCGGATTCAGGCCAACTCTGGCTAAGTCGCTTTGTCCACGGTTCAATCTGAGAAGATCGGGCAAGAGAATCTCAGCCTCTGGGCGCAGCGGTGTAGGCATTGCTGACGAAAACTGCATCAGAGAGGCTGGAACCCCGCAAGACCCGGCAGCTAGGCGTAGCCAAAAGCGTCGCGCAAGCTCAGGGCGAACACCTGGAAGCTGAGACTGGGGCTGGCATACGCTTCCAGCGCGTCTTGCAAGGCGCTCAGGGCCGCGTCGGCGCGGGCGCGGGCGTGGGGCGGGGCCACGCGCCAGGCAAAGCGCAGCGCTTCGGGGTGCCAGGTGGGATTCCAGCGCTTTTCCAGACCCTCGGCTTCCTGAAGGGCAGGCAGCAGCCCCGTGTCCAGCGCCAGCGTGAAGGTGCGGGCGTCTTCCAGAGCAGCGCGCACAGCCTCGGCCACCTCCAGCACGCCGGGACGGCCTGCGGCAAAAGCCACCAGTTCGGCATCTGGTTCCTGACCGGCCAGGGTCAGGGCGCGTTCCAGCAGGCGGTCAGCCACTGGCGTGACACTCAGGCGGGCGCTGCGGCTGACGATGGTGGGCAGCACCGCGCGCAGGTCCTCGGCCAGAAAGACGAACAGCGCCCGGTGCGGCGGTTCCTCGACCAGCTTCAGCAGGGCGTTGGCGGCCTCCTGGCCCAGATGCTCGGCCCCGTCCACAATCACCACGCGGCGGGCAAAGGTGGGGCGCACCTCTAAAAATTCAAAGACATGGGTGTCATATTCGCGCGCCTTGTCGCGGCCCGAGAGCACTGCACCAATCGGAATCAGTTTGCGCCGCGCCGCCTTGCCGGCAGCAGTGGTGGCGCGCGGCTCGACCAGCAGCGTGTCGGGGTGGCCCCCAGCGGCCAGGGCGCGGCACGACGCGCAGGCGCCGCAGGCCTCGCCCGCCATGCCTTTCGTGCCGCTGCAGTTGTGCTGGGCGGCGATGGCCCAGGCCAGGGCGCGTTTGCCCACGCGCGCTGGGCCAGTCAGCAGCAGGGCGTTGCCGCCAAAGGGGAGGGTCTGTTCCAGCAGGGCGCTGTGCAGCCCAGCGGCCGGAGCGCTCACTTCCCGATGGCCAGACGCGCTGCCAGCACCTGCGGCAGGCCCGCTTCCAGGGCGGCTTCCTGCGCGCGCTCAATGTCGTAGTTCACGCGAAAGACCTCAAAGTGCGCCCGTGAGGAATCGTAGACGGCGTAACTGGCCTGTGGGTTGCCGTCGCGCGGCTGGCCTACGCTGCCGGGGTTGAGGATGACGCGCGTGCTGGGCGGCACCATGTAGCTGCCGCCGTCCTGAAAGTGCTGCACCTTGATCCAGTCGCCCACCGGAGAATTCAGGGTGGCGTAGACGGCCGGGTTGTGGGTGTGGCCCACAAAGCCCAGCCGGCCCTGCCACTGGGTAAAGGCCTCGCGGGCCGCCGGCACCGAGTCGGTGTAGTCATCCAGGCTGCTGGGGGTGCCGTGGCGGTAGCGCGCGCCGACATCGGGGTCGTCAATGCCGTCGCGCCACAGCCGCACCCACTCGATATCCCGCTCGGACAGGCGCGCCAGCTGCCAGCGCAGGGCCATGGAGACCACGCTGTCCTTGGCTTCCTTGCGGCCCCCGGCGTACTGGAGCAACATATCGTCGTGGTTGCCCAGGATGCACACGGCGTCGAGGTCGCGCAGGGCGTCCAGCACCTCGCGCGGGTGAGGCCCGTACCCCAGCGCGTCGCCCAGGCTGATGACCTGATCGTAGCGGCGCCCGGCCGCATCGGCCATCACCGCCTGCAGCGCGGTGTGGTTGGCATGAATATCAGACAGCAACAGCAGCCGCACCGCCCCATAGTACCGCGCCAGACGCCGATTCGGTGAGCTGGATTTCTGAACCGGGTCGCTCTAGAGCCTTCTGCAGGACCCTTCCACTTTATGAGGCGGCGTCGGGCTGTTCGCTTGCCTGGTGACGGCCTGGAACACAGAACCCGTGACCCGAGGTGGCCCCTGAGTTCTGGGCCCGCATGGCCTGGCAAGATTGGACCTTCAATGCGTGGGCCTTCAGGGCCAGATGGTGACGCGCCTGGCCTGCGGGTCTAACCGCGCCTGGGCGCCCAGGGGCAGGGTCAGCTGCGGACTGGTGTGCCCGAACTCCAGGCCAGCGACCACTGGCAGTTCCGGGCGGTCAGCTTCGGCCAGCACGCGCCTCACCCAGCCGTGCAGTTCAGCCGTCATCTCGGGGGTGTAGCCGCGTGGGCGGGCCAGCAGCAGCCCGGCAGCCCCGGCCAGAATGCCCTGGGCGGCGTAGTTGCGCAGCCAGTAGCCCACCTGATGCGGCGGGGGCACATCCTCGCTGGTTTCCAGAGCCAGCACAGCGCCGCGCCACAGCGCTGGCGACGGCCAGCCCGGCGTGCCGTTGAGCATGTCCAGCACCTCCAGGCAGCCGCCCATCAGGTGACCCTGGGCGGGGACGTCCCCCTGAAGCCAGGTCCAGCCCTCTGTGGGAGAAGCCGGCGTGAACGTGCGCGGCACCTCCTGGGCCACCTCGTCGCGCCAGTCGGGCCCGCCGGCGGTCCATTCCGGGGCCGGCTCCAGGTCAAAGGGGGCCGGCTCGTCTATCAGCGCCCGGCGCAGGCCCCGGACGGTAAAGGGGTGCAGGCCGCCGTTCTCGGCCAGGTCGGTCAGCAGGGCCGGGCCGTGGTAGGCCATGACACCCGCGCGCAGAAACTGGGTCAGGGTGACGGTGCTGTCGCTGAAGCCCAAGAAGGCCTTGGGGTGCGCCCGCAGAAGGTCAGGGTCCAGGTGGGGCAGCAGCCGCACGCTGTCATCGCCGCCGATCACGCTGACCATGCCGTGAATGTCCCCCTGCGTCAGCGCCCAGTGCAGGTCGTCGGCGCGGGCCTGAGGGTGGGCCGCCAGGTAGTCGGGGCCGCGCAGAGCGTTTGGCGCGGGCACCACCTCCCAGCCAAAGGCGCCCGCCACCTGACGCACGCCCGCGCGGTAGCGGTGCATGACCTCGGTCACAAAGCCGCTGGACAGGCTTAGGGCCGCCACCCGCGAGCCGGGCCCCAGGCGCGGTGGCCGCACGAAGCTGGGCGGAGTCGTGGAGCCGGCTGAAGCGTCCGTCGTCATGTCCGGCAGGCTAGCCCGGCGGAACTGCGCCGGCATGGCGCACATGGCCCAGCGTCTCTGGGTCATCTGGCCTGCCCCTGCCGCCTTGAGTCAGGACCGCCTTTTGAGTGCGACAGGTTGGTGCTGGGGACAGGACCCACTGAAAGGGGACGAGTGTGCTTCTTCCACCGTCACCGCCCGTTGCTGCTCTCCGCTTTTCTTAGCCCCGCCAGCCACTCAGGGACTGCGGTGAGTCTGGGGCCAAAGCACGCAGACAGACCCGCCTGGCCATGCAAGGAACGCGAGCAGAGCACCGCTGCACGACCCCACATGAAGGCGCCCGGAGCCTCCGCCCCAGTCAGCACAAAACGCGGTGAACCCTTCTTCAGCGAACTCTTGCCCGGCGTACCCATCAATTTTCAAGACTGGCGCGGTCACAGTGACGCATGTTCGTTCGTCCCCAACCCCAGGAGGTTCCATGACCAAAGACGACCCCAGCCAGACCCCCGAAACGGCTCCCGCCACCGCCATGCCCGAGCAGCTGCCGGCCGAGACGCAGGCGCAGCAGCCCGGCCGGGAAGCCGACATGAGCCTGGCCCCGGTGGTCATCCGCGAGGGGTATCAGGGCAGTGGCCGCCTGAAGGGCAAGGTGGCCCTAATTACTGGCGGCGACAGCGGCATTGGCCGCGCAGTGGCCGTTCACTTCGCCCGTGAGGGCGCCGATGTGGCCATCGTGTACCTGGACGAAACAGAAGACGCCCGCGCCACCCTGGCCATGATTGAGGCCGAGGGCCGTCAGGGGCTGCTGCTGGCCGGCGATGTGGGCGACCCTGACTTTTGCCAGGACGCGGTGAACCGCACGGTGGGCACGCTGGGCGGCCTGCATGTGCTGGTCAACAATGCCGCCGAACAGCATCCGCAAGACAGCATCGCGGACATCACACCCGAGCAGCTGCTGGGCACCTTCCGCACCAACATCTTTTCGATGTTCTATCTGGTGCAGGCAGCGCTGCCGCACCTGAAAGAAGGCAGCAGCATTGTCAACACGACCAGCGTAACGGCCTACCGGGGCAGCCCCAAACTGCTGGACTACGCCAGTACCAAGGGCGCCATCGTGGCCTTTACCCGCAGCCTCAGCGGCAGCCTGGCCGAGCAAAAGATTCGCGTGAACGCCGTGGCGCCGGGTCCCATCTGGACGCCGCTGATTCCCAGCACTTTCGACGCCAAGAAGGTGGGTGAGTTTGGTCAGGACGTGCCGCTGGGCCGCGCTGGGCAGCCCGCCGAGGTGGCCCCGGCATTTGTGTTTCTGGCCAGCGACGACAGCAGCTACATCACAGGCCAGGTGATTCATCCCAACGGCGGAGAAATCATCAACGGCTGAACTCCTCTCATCTCCCATCTCCAAGGAGTCATCATGACCACCCTGAAAAATCTGCAGGACCTGTACGTTGAGCAGCTCCGTGACCTCTACTCCGCCGAGACGCAGCTGGTTGAGGCGCTGCCCAAGATGGCGGCCGCCGCCAACGACGCCCTACTTCGGCAGGGGTTTCTCAAGCACCTGGCCCAGACCCAGCAGCAGGTGCAGCGCCTGGACACCATCTTTGCCGACCTGGGCCAGACCCCCGGCGGCCACACCTGCAAGGCCATGCAGGGTCTGATTGCCGAAGGCGCCGAAATGATCGCCCAGGACGCTGCGCCTGCCGTCAAGGACGCTGGCCTGATTGCCTGCGCCCAGCGCGTCGAACACTACGAAATCGCCGGATACGGCACCGTGGCCCGCTATGCCCAGGTGCTGGGCCATCAGCAGCATCTGGAAGTGCTGCGCGTGACCGAGACCGAAGAAAAGGCCACCGACAGCGACCTAACCGCGCTGGCCGGAACGATTAATCAGGCGGCCGCGCAGGCCTGACAGCGGCACCCAGAGCGGCCAATGGGCTTCTCCTTTGGCCGCTTCTCAGGCAAAGGGAGTGAGACTCCATCACAGACAGCGTCAGATGTGGGCATGAGGGGCGCCTCTTGCCCCAAGGTGGAGGGAGCCGCCCTGAAAGGTTTGTCAGGGCGGCTGTTTTCGGAGTGATGCAGAAGGCCTGCCCTACTGGAGATGGTGCCCCCAGGCCAAGGAGCAGGGCGGCCGCATCAACGGGAAGCCGCTCTGAAGCCTCAGCTCATCTGCCTTCAGGGGCAGCGGTTCAGAGTAGAGAACACCTTGACCCGCCCACACGTGGCGGCCGTGAGGAGGCCACCTATGAACGAGATTACCCAGGGCATGCCTATTTTCTGCGCCGACGGCATTCAGCACGGCACGGTGGTCGAGATTGACCGCGACTACATTCGGATGCGGCTGCCCAACGACACCCGCGACCACTTTGTTCCGCTCGACACGGTGGCCCGCGTGGAAGACGCTGTTCACCTGAAGCTCAACCACCACGATCTGCTCGCCACCCTGTAAACCAGAGGGCGCGTCCCGAGGCGCTGCTATGAGCATACCTACCCTGACGGGGCCCCTCTTCTAGCGGTCCCGCTTTTTTCTGCCACTGACAGCGTGCGCGCAGATGCCCTAGCCTGCTGTCTATGCTGACCGCTGGCGCCTACCGCGAACAGGTCTGGGATGAACTGGCCCGCAGACGTGCCTGCGCCTATCCCCTCCCGCCGCATGGGCACTGTCCCAACTTTACCCACGCCCGCAAGGCCGCCGTGCAGCTCCTGGCGCACCCCCAGGTCGCGGCCCTGCACACCCTGATCGTGGGGCCAGAACGCGCACTGTATCCGCTGCGGAGCCTGGCCCTCAAGGCCGGCAAGACCCTGTATGTCCCCCACCAGAAAAAAGAAGGCTGGTACTGGACACTCTCGGACCCGGCGGGGGCGCGCCTGAGCGCCATGCCCACCCAAGGTGAACCCACACTGAAACCTGGGGGGGCCCAGGCCGCCGTCCTAGCCTGTGTGGCGGCAGACCCGTCTGGCGCGCGGCTGGGGAAAGGGTTTGGCTGGGGAGCACGGGGACTGCGCCTGAACCTGCCTGAATACACCCTGGCCCACCCGCTGATGCTGCCGGACCAGTTGCCCTGCCCGCCCGACTCGCGGGTGACGCTGATTGGCACGGCGGGCGGGGTGCTCGTCTGCCCGGCCGAAACTTCAGGGCTCTGAGGCGCGTACCATGCGGTATGAGCCGACGCCCCAGCGCCTACGTGCCCGCCCTTGTTACGGTTGCCACGGTGGGGGTGGCCGCTGGCGCCGCCTACCTGGCCCGCACCCGCAAGAAAGAGGTCACAGGCCTAGTGGTGAGCCGGGTGCTGGAACGTCCCGTGTCCCGCAGTTCATACAGCGACCTGGGCCAGAGTCTGGAACGTGCCGGCACCTTCCTGACCGGCCGGGCCGAGCGGGCCGCCGACACCCCGGCCAACCGCGAGGTGCTGGGCCACATCCTTGGCATTGAGCGCTGGGGCCAGGGGCGCCTGCGGGCCGCACTGGGGGCAAAGGCCGACCTGGACGGCAGTTACCACAGCCACCGCCCGCCGCAGGACACGCCGCTGCGCGAGCTGCAGCAGCTGGTCACCACCACCCGCGCCGCCACCGTGGACCTGACCCGGCGCCTGCACCGCACCCCGCCCGACGACGCCCTGACCATTCCCCACAACCAGTTTGGCCCCATGACGCCCAAAGCCTGGCTGCGCTACCTGATCCAGCACGCTGACTTAGAGAGCCGGCGGCTGCGCGGCGGCGTGGCGACACCAGAGGCCGCCCCCACCAGTGCAGCAAAACTGTAAGACCTCACCCTCTACCCTGAGGGAGCCATGAGTGTCCTCAACAGCGTCCTAACCGCCATTGTGAAAGACGGAGCCAGCGACATCCACCTGCGGACCGGCAGCGCCCCGGCTGGGCGCGTAAATGGCCTGATTAAGCGCTACGGCGACACCCGCCTGGGACCAGACCACGTGGAGGCCTTTGCCCGCGAGATGATGTCGCCCCCCATGTGGGACGACTTTACCCAGCGGCGCGAAGCCGACTTTGCGTACGGGATTCCGGGGCTGGCGCGCTTTCGCGTGAATGCCTACTGGCAACGCGGCACCATCGGCCTGATTATGCGGGTCATTGAGGACAAGGCCATTCCCAACTTTCAGCAGCTGGGGCTACCCATCGAGACCTTTGAGCAGCTCGCCCAGCACGAGCGCGGCCTGATTCTGGTCACTGGCCCCACCGGCAGCGGCAAGACGACCACCCTGGCCAGCCTGCTCGACCACATCAACGACACGCAGCCCGTCAATATCGTGACCCTGGAAGACCCCATTGAGGTGCTGCACAAGGACAAGACGGCCATGATCAGCCAGCGCGAACTGGGCATGGACACCCTAACCTTTGCCAACGGCCTGCGCGCCTCTATGCGTCAGGACCCCGACGTGATCCTGATTGGCGAGATGCGCGACAAGGAAACGGTGGAAGCGGCTTTGAGCGCGGCGCAAACCGGCCACCTGGTGTTTTCCACGCTGCACACGCAGGACGCGGTGCGGACCGTTAACCGCATCATCGATTTTTTCGCCCCGCACGAGCGCGACCAGATTCGTCAGGGGCTGTCCGAGAGCATCGTGGGCATCATCAGCCAGCGCCTGCTGCCCAAAGCCGGGGGCGGGCGCGTGCTGGGCCTGGAAATCCTGCTGGGCACGCCCACCGTGCGCGAGTGCATCAAAGACCCCGAACGCACCGAGGAAATCAAGCAGGCGCTGCAGGAAGGCGGGTCGCGCGGCATGCACACCTTTGACCAGCACCTCGCCAGTCTGGTGCAAAGCGGCCAGATGACCGAGGAAGACGCTCTGGCCAGCGCCACCAGCGCCCACGAACTGAAGATCATGATGATGCGCGCCCAGTACGCCTGAGCCGGCGTTCGGGCGGACGAGCAAAGCGGCGCGGCTGAACGAGCAGGTGGAAGACAGGGCCAGGACGCAGGTACCCCTCCTGTGCATGCAGCCAAGGGACAAAGATGGGAGAGCGGCCAAGACGCGGGCCGCTCTTTTTCATGGCCGTTGTAGACCTGCGCCACAAAACGCTGAGGCTCTGTTGGGACGGGCTTCATAGGGTAGGCGGGGGTACGTTCTGGGCCGGGGGGGTGCGCTTTGCTGGGGACAGTTGTTCACCGCTGCGGCCTGCTGGGCGCACGCCGGGGCCGTCTGCTCCGTTGTCCCTGACCCTTGCGTCCTGACTGGGAGGTTCCCCATGAAACTGCACAATATCCTGTATCTGCTAGGCTTTGGTTCAATCGCGCTGAGTGCGTCGCAGTATTTCCAGAGCGACGCTTCGAGCAAGGAGCGCGACGGCCTGTTCGTGGGACACTGGGCGCCCACGTTCTTCATCCTGGGCAAGATTATTGAGGACAAGAGCCGCCTCAACCGCTCTTTGACCGAGTAACCGTCTGGAAAATAAGCGCGCCGGGGCTGCAAGGCTGCCGGCGCGTTTGCCTTTCAAGGAGGTGGGCCATGCCCGACGCCTGGAGCAAGAAAGATGAGCGGCAATACGAGCACATTAAAGACAGCGCCCTGGAACGCGGCGAGAGCGAGGACCGCGCCGAGGAGTTCGCCGCCCGCACCGTCAACAAGCACCGGCGGGAGGAGGGACGCACCCCCAACACCCGCACCCAGGGCACCGGCAACCCCCACACAGCCCTGGCGGACCTGAGCCGCGACGAACTGTACAACCGCGCCAAGGAAAAAGACGTGCCGGGCCGCAGCCGCATGAGCAAAGCCGAGCTGGTCGCCGCACTGGGCGGCTGAATTGGGCGGCTGACCTACAGCCTCAGGCTCTGCACCACCGTCGGCACCCGCCAGAATTCGGTGCTGGTGGTGATAAAGAGGGTGGTCCCCTCCGGGCCGCCAAAGCAGAGGTTGGTGGCCTTCTGGCCCACCAGAATGCGGCCCAGTTCCTGACCGCCTGGGCTCAGGACATGCACGCCGTCTCCGGCACTGCTCCAGATGCGACCCGCCTCGTCCAACCGCAGACCATCGGTTTTGCCGGGGTCCACCCGGAAGTGTTCGCCGTCCAGCGTGGCCTGCCCATCCGGAGTGACCCGGTAACGGTAGGTCGCGCTGTCGCCGGTATCGGCCAGCAGGAGCAGGTCGGGACGGGCAAAAATCAGGCCGTTGGGTTTGAAGCGGTCCCGGATAGGCGCCGTCAGGGTGCCGTCTGGGGCGAGGCGAAAGACCCAGCGGCCCGGCAGTTCCATCGGCGCGCCGGTGCCGCCTTCTTCCGGCTTGTCCAGACCGTAGCTGGGGTCACTGAACCAGAGGCTGCCGTCAGGGTGCAGCGCCACGTCGTTGGGCGAATTGAGACGCTGGCCCTCGAAACGGTCGGCCAGGACGGTCCAGCGGCCATCGGCTTCCTGGCGCAGCAGGGCGCGCTGCCCATGTGAGCAGGCAATCAGGCGGCCATCGGCATCGATGCAGTGTCCGTTCTGGTAGCTGCTGGGGTGCATCTCCTCTTTCAACTCGCCCGCGTCCGTATAAGCCCAGGTGCGGTTGCCCGCCACATCGCTAAAAATCACGGCGCCGCGCGCCGGCACATAGGTTGGGCCTTCACCGGCCTGATAGCCCCGGCCCAGGCATTCAGGCGCCGCGCCGGTGGGAAACAGTCGCAGGAAGTCGGGATGGGCGGCCTGAAAGGCGGGGTGGGTCATGGCCCTATGCTGCGGCCTGAGCGGCCAGCAGTGCCAGCGCCGGGCTGTCCGGCTGACCCGGATGGTTACGCGCACAGGAACAAAGAAGGAGTGAAGGGGGCGGGCGTCAGGCGCCGCAGCCAGCGGTATGCTGAGGCGTTATGACGCAGTCGCAGACCATCATGTCCGGCGGGAACGCGGCCTTTATCGAAGGGCTGTACGAGGCCTACCTGGCTGACCCCCAGAGTGTGGACGCCGAGTGGCGGGCCTACTTCGACGAGGTGCGCGCCGGGGCGCAGGATACGGCCCATTCGGCTATTCAGCAGGCTTTTTACCAGCTGGGCACCCAGCGCCGGGGCCAGACCCTGGTGCCCGCGCCGCAGGGCGTAGGCGGCGCGCAGCAGGCCGCCGGCGCCCTGGTGACGGCCTACCGCGTCTACGGGCACATCAGCGCCCGGACCAACCCGCTAAAGATGCGCGGCCTGCCGGTTGTGCCCGAGTTGACGCCGGAATACTACGGCCTGTCGGCGGCCGACCTGAACCAGCCTGTGCAGGACGGTCCCTTTGCCGGCGCCCTGCGCGACGTGATGGCCCAGTTGCACGACACCTACTGCGGCGCCATTGGCTTTGAGTTCTCCTATCTGCCGGCGCCCGAACGCGCGTGGTTTCAGGAGCGCATTGAGGCCGGACGTGGCCGGGGCCAGTACACCCGCGAGGAACGCCGCCGCCTGATGGTCAAACTGAACGCCGCCGAGGGGCTGGAGCTGTACCTCAAAAACAAGTACCCCGGCGTCAAGCGCTTTGGTCTGGAAGGCGGCGAGAGCTTTATTCCGCTGCTGGACCGCATCATTCAGCAGGCTGGGAAAGCGGGCGTCAAGGAAGTCGTGATCGGTATGGCCCACCGCGGCCGCCTGAACACCCTGGTCAACATCTTCGGCAAGCCCAGCTCTGTCCTGTTCGACGAATTCGACGGCAAGAAAAAACTGAGCGACAACCCCGACGTGGCCGGCGACGTGAAGTACCACATGGGCTATTCGAGCGACGTGCGCACGCCCGGCGGCCCCATGCACCTCGCGCTGGCCTTTAACCCCAGCCACCTGGAAATCGTGTCGCCGGTGGTCCACGGCAGCGTGCGTGCCCGGCAGGACCGCCGGGGCGACCTGGAGCGCCGCAGCGTGCTGCCCGTCACCATCCACGGCGACGCCGCCGTCAGCGGGCAGGGCGTGGTCATGGAAACCCTGAACCTCTCGCGCCTGCGCGGTTTTTCCACGGGCGGCGCGGTGCGGATCGTCATCAACAACCAGGTGGGCTTCACCATCTCCGACCCACGCGACACCAGAAGCAGCCGCTACTGCACCGACGTGGCCAAGATTGCTAACGCCCCCGTGCTGCACGTCAACGGCGACGACCCCGAAGCCGTGGCCTTTTGCGGCGACCTGGCGCTGGCCTACCGCCAGGAATTCGGCAAGGACGTCTTTATCGACCTGATCTGCTTCCGGCGCAACGGCCACAACGAGGGCGACGAGCCGCGTATGACCCAGCCCATCATGTACCGCGAGATTGACGCCCACCCCGGCACCCGCGCGCTGTACGCCAAGGAGCTGGAAGCGGCGGGCGTGCTGGAATCCGGCGAGGGCGACCGCCTGGTGGGCCGCCTGCGCGACCAGCTGGACGCCGGCGAGGCCGTGGTTGAGGAAGTGGAGAACCTCGCGCAGAGCAAACTGGCCGTGGACTGGAAGGAGTACACCGGCACCCACTGGCGCGACGAGGTGCCCACGGCGGTGCCGCAGGACAAACTGACGGAACTGGGCCTGCAACTCACGGAGGTGCCCGAAGGCTTCAAGGTGCACCGGACCATTGAGCGCACGGTCATCAAGCCGCGCGCGGCGATGGCCAGAGGCGAACAGCCGCTGGACTGGGGCATGGGCGAGATGCTGGCCTACGCCACGCTGCTGGAGGAGGGCCACGGCGTCCGCCTGGTGGGCCAGGACTCGGGGCGCGGCACCTTTGTTCACCGTCACGCGGTCCTGCACGACCAGAATGCGGCTGACCCCATGAACGAGGAATACATGGCCCTGGCGCACCTGCGAGACGGGCAGGGCCGCGTGGAAGTCATCGACTCCACCCTCTCCGAAGAAGCCGTGATGGCCTTCGAATACGGCTACTCCACCAGCGAGCCCAAGGCGCTGGTGGCCTGGGAAGCGCAGTTCGGGGACTTTGCCAACGGCGCCCAGGCCGTCATTGACCAGTTCCTGAGCGCCGGGGAAAGCAAGTGGCAGCGCCTGTCGGGCCTGACCCTGCTGCTGCCCCACGGCTACGAAGGGGCCGGTCCGGAACATTCCAGCGCCCGTCTGGAGCGCTACTTGCAGCTGTGCGCCCAGAAGAACATGCAGGTTGTGGTGCCCAGCAGCGCCGCGCAAATTTTCCACCTGCTGCGCCGCCAGGTGCTGCGGCCCTACCGCAAGCCCCTGATTGTGATGACCCCCAAGAGCCTGCTGCGCAACAAGCAGGCCATGAGCCCCCTGTCTGACCTGGCCACCGGCCGTTTCTGCGAGGTCATTGGCGACGAGACGGTGCAGAGCGCCCGGCGCGTGGTGATCAGCTCGGGCAAGCTGCACTGGGAACTGGCCGAGGCGCGCGACGCGGACCGGGACGGCTACGCAGGCACGGCCCTGATTCGCCTGGAACAGCTGTATCCCTTCCCGGCCCAGGCTCTGGCCGGGGAACTGGCGAAGCACCCCGGCGCGCAGGTGGTCTGGGCGCAGGAAGAACCCGAGAACCAGGGCGCCTGGCTGATGATCTGGGAAGACCTGGAAAAGATTCTGGCCCCCGGACAGACCCTGAAGGCGTCTACCCGCCCGCGCGCCGCCAGCACCGCCGCCGGGTACGCCAGCGTGCACGCCAAGGAGCAGGCCAAGGTTATTGCCGACGCCCTGGGTGAAAAGGTCAGCGGCGAGGTCGTAGAGGAACAGAAGGAACTGGCCGAAACCGCCAAGCAACAGGGCTAACCCTGCGTCTTCCTGGCCGCCGCATGTAACTTGCGGCGGCCTTTGTTCTGCTTTCCTCTGCGGCAAGAACAGCAAATGAAGAGAGTCACAGGTGGAGCTACCTCTCAGCTCTCTCTCAGCTTTCTAGCCTCTTTCTGACGCTCTGGTGGAGGAACCAGCAGACCTTCACCCCTCCTTCAGTTTGCCCCTGGCTGTCTCCTCAAGAGGGGCACACGGGGGCACCCTAGCCTCATGAGGACATACCACGACTCATATCCTCTGGAGGTGCCCTATGCGAATGCTGTCAATAGGTGTTAGTGGAATGCTGCTCGGCCTGACCACGGCCGCCGGTGCCCAATGTGTGCAGAAGCCCAGCCACGCTTTTAACGGCCTGGTGCCGATTGTGTATCCCAGCAGTAACGGGAGCGCGCTGCTCCAGCGAGCCTGTGATGCCGGCGCCCAGCGCCTGGCCAGTGACGTGATGGCCAGCGCCAAAGCCCAGGGGATTGCCGTGAAATGGGTCGAGATTTACGGCGCGCGGCGCTGGGGGTCTACCTTTCACGACCTGATCTACAAGACCCGCGCTTACGGGTACAACCAGGCCAGCTTTGCCAAGTACAACGTGGTGCCCAAAAGCAAGATGAGCGGCGGCGAGTTCCTGGTGTACGCCAACAAGACCGGCAAATACATTGCTATGGCCTCGTATCAGGAAGGCAGCAGCACCGCCAATACAGCCGACGTGTTTGTGGTGTACGGCAATTAGAGAAGATTAAGCGCCCTCTCTAGCCATCAGGAAAAGGCAAGCGCCCTGGGTTCAGAGCCCTGAGGCGCTGCGCTTTTTTTGGCCTTCTGAAGTTTAGCCATAGGGACGTTCTCCTGCCGCCGGCCGTCCCGCGTCCCCGGCCCAGGCACAGGGCCAGAGGGGTATAACAGAAGGCGCTATGGCGGATATCAAAGTTCCTGTTTTTTCCGAGTCGGTCAGCGAGGGCTCGCTGCTGGCGTGGCACAAGAAGCCCGGCGACGCAGTCAAGCGCGGCGAGGTGCTGGCCGAGATTGAAACCGACAAGGTGGTCTTGGAAGTCACGGCCCTGCAAGACGGCGTGCTGGTCAGCGTTGCCAAGAACGAGGGCGACACTGTGCTGAGCGAGGAAACCCTGGGCGTGGTGGGCGAGGCGGGCAGTGCTCCGGCCCCCAGCGCCAGCGCCGCCGCTGACCCCGCCGCCGGCCCGGTGGCCAATGAAACGAGCGCTGGCGGAACCGCTGCCCAGCCGGACAGCGCCCCGGCCGGCAGCCTGCTAGGCAATGAGGCCACCCGCCGCGACGACCTGTCACCGGCAGTCCGCAAGATTGTGGCTGAGCAGGGCCTGAACCCCGCCCAGATTCCGGCCACAGGCCCGCGCGGCAACATCACCAAGGCCGACGCTGTGGCGGCTGCGCAGGGCGGCGGCACGCAGCAGGGTCCGCAGACCGCTGCGGCGCCTGCGCAGGCTAGTGTGACGCCCGCCGCCAGCATTCCGGCTGGCGCCCGCCCCGAACAGCGCGTGCCCATGACCCGCATCCGTCAGCGCATCAGCGAACGCCTGAAGGACGTGCAGAACACGGCGGCGCTGCTGACCACCTTCAACGAAGTGAACATGAAGCCGGCGATGGACCTGCGCAAGAAGTACCAGGACCAGTTTGTCGCCAAGCACGGCACCAAGCTGGGCTTCATGAGCCTCTTCGTGCGCGCCGCCACCGAGGCCCTCAAGGCCTTCCCCGTGGTCAATGCCAGCGTCGAAGGCAAGGACATCATCTACCACGGGTACTACGACATAGGCATTGCCGTGGCCAGCGAGCGCGGCCTGGTGGTGCCCATCCTGCGCGACACCGACACCATGAGCCTCGCGGGCATTGAAAAGCAGATCGCCGAGTTTGCGACCAAGGCCAAGGGCGGAAAACTGACGCTGGACGATATGTCGGGCGGCACCTTCTCCATCACCAACGGCGGTACCTTCGGTTCCATGATGAGCACGCCCATCATTAACGCACCCCAGAGCGCCATTCTGGGCATGCACAACATCATCGAGCGGCCAATTGCCCAGAACGGGCAGGTTGTGATTGCCCCCATGATGTACCTCGCGCTGTCCTACGACCACCGCATCATTGACGGCAAAGAAGCGGTGCAGTTTCTGGTCATGATCAAAAACCTGCTGGAAGACCCGGCCCGGATGCTGCTGGAACTGTAAGGGCAGAGAATGGACGATTGGCCGTGAACGGTCAACCGCACCAGCAAGAAGGGCAGGCCAAGGGGAAATCCCGGCCTGCCCTTCTTCCGTTGCCTTTGCTCTAGGGTTGCTCTGACTTTCAGAGGACACCAGGAAGGCCCTGCTTTTCTCGCCGCTGTCGCCACTTTGCTCTGCCGCACCACGGTGCAAGACCACTCGGGTGCTTTGGCCCTGGACTGCTAAAGCCTGCCCTTCCCTCTTACACCTGCAGGTCTTCTTCCTCGGTCAAGAAATCCACGGCGCCGCTGCCTATCTCGTAGTAGGCACCAATCACGCGAATCTGGCCGCTGGCCTCGGCGGCCTGAATGACGGGTTCCTGGCGCAGCAGGTGAACCTGATACCGCACGTTGTTCAGCACCGCCTCGCGCATGCGGGCCTTCTTGTCGCGGATGGTCGGCATCCCCACCAGCGCCGGCTGAATGCAGCGAATCAGGTTTTGCAGGTGGGCTGGTTCCTGGGCCACGCGCGTCTCGGGCAGCAGGGCCGCCGCCACAGCGCCGCAGGCTTCGTGGCCCATCACCACAATCAGGTGTACGTCCAGGTGGCGCACCGCATATTCCAGGGTGCCCAGCCCCGCCTCGCCCACCACATGCCCGGCCACGCGCACCACGAACAGCTGCCCCAGGCCCTGGTCAAACACCAGTTCCACGGGAACGCGGCTGTCGCTGCACGCCAGTACGGCGGCGTAAGGGGTCTGGCCCATAATCTGTGCGCGGCGCTCGTTGGCGCTCATCTCGGGGCGGGTGGCCTGGCCACTGAAAAAACGGGCGTTGCCGTCTTTGAGGGCCTGAATGGCCGCGTCGGGGGTGGCCACATCCGACTCTTTGAGGTCGGCAATATCGGCCATGCTGGCGCCGCGCCGGATGGCGTCAAGGATCCGGCGTTCCAGGTCGGCGGCTATCTGCGCAGCACTTTCGCTCATGGGCGGCATGGTAGCGCCCCGCCTGCGCGCCGGGCTGCACCGGGTCTATCCTCGGCACCATGAGCCATGACCTGCCCCTGGACCCCACCGCCGAGCCGACCATCAGCGAACTGCTGGAGCGGTACGCCACCCTGCGCGACACCCTGCTGGGTCTGGAAGCCGAACGGGACGCCCTGGGCACGCAGCTGAAAGCCGCCCTGAATGCTGGCGCGCACGCCGAGACCGACCTGTACCGCGCCGCCCTGAAGGTCACGCGGCGCGTGGAATATCCGCTGGACCGCTTCCGCGAGGTGTTTGGGGACGTCGCCGCGCTGGAAGTGGCCACCATTGACCGCAAGAAGGCCGACGCGCTGGCCGGCGCCGGCGACCTGGATGCCGATCAGCTGCGCGACCTGGCGGTGGTCAAGGAAACGCAGGCGCTGGTGCTTCAGCCCAAAACGCGCTGACCTGCCCCTGACGCCGCGCGGACCCTGACGTGACAGGCGGCCGGCACTCTGGGGCCATGAGCCAGAACCCCAACTTCCTGCGGTCTTTTTTGCTCCCGGTTCTGCGTCCCGTCCTGGGAACACACGACCTGGAAGCCCACGCGCCCACCGAACACTTCACCGCTCAGGCCCACGTCTACACCGAGCGCGAGGCCCGGCAGGCCCGGCGCCGCCTGGCCCAGAGCGACCTGGAACGGCTGACACAGTAAGGGGGCGTACGGTCGAGGCGTTTGTGTCAGCGCCTCAATCCGACCAGAGAAAGAGGACAGCAGGTGCCAGGCGCGGAGTTGGCCAGTCGGGAATGCACTAATGGGTCAGCAGAACAGGCAGAAGTCGTACAAGACGGCTGCGGTCCGTCACCTCACCACATCAGAACAAAGCCGGTCCACTTCCGAAACCCGGTTCTCTCGACCTCTTGCTGCTGATACGGACTCCGATTAAATCGTTTGCAAAAACGGTTTCATCCGAGCAGAGCGAGCAGGAGCAGGGCGGGTTCCGGGCGTGGAGTTTGCAAACCAGTTCTGTTCTGGTTTGTAAACGGAATAGACGGAATCCGTATGAGATGACCAGCAAAAAGGCGGCACCTGATAGCTGTGTTCGGCGGCGTTGAGGCGTATGCGCTCAGGGTGCAGCGGCACACTCCTGCCAGCCCACCACACCAACAACAGGCGGCCACCAGAACCTTTGGTGGCCGCCCGGACAGGGTGAGCAAAAAGCATTGCCGGTGAGCAGCGGCACCCGCGAATCATCCCTTATGGCTGCTGCCTTCCGGCCCTGACCAGGTTCAGGCGTTCACGCTGCGCTGCGCCAGCAATGCGCAGCGAAGATAGCACAGAGAGGAAGAAGAAGCGCGCCGGTCCCCAGGGCAGGAAACCGGCGCGTCTTTGTTTGGTGCTCGGGATGGGACTTGAACCCACACAGCTAAGCTACACGCCCCTCAAACGTGCGCGTCTACCAATTCCGCCACCCGAGCAGTCCATGAGAGGCGAAGCCATATTAGGGGGGTCGGCGGCGGGTGTCAAGGCGGGCCGCTTGCGCCCAGGCCCGCGCGTGGTATGCTCACGTTTGCCGCCGCGAGCGGTCAGACCCCGCCTCAGGCGGTTTTTGTCTGGCTGATGCGTGCGGGACGCCACAACAAGAGAGGTTTTCCATGATTGAGAAGAAGCAGACCATCCAGACCCACGCCAAGCACGGCACCGACACCGGCAGCACCGCCGTGCAGATTGCGCTGCTCACCGAGCGCATCAGCAACCTGGCCGCCCACCTGACGGCCAACAAGAAAGACAAGCACGGCCAGCGCGGCCTGCAGCTGATGAACGGTCAGCGCCGCCGCCTGCTGAAGTACCTGGAGCGCACCAGCTACGACGAGTACATCGCCCTGACCGACCAGCTCAAGATTCGCCGCGGCCAGCGCATCGTCCGCTAACACCTGCGCCTCCCCGGCCGCCGCTCCCCCAGCAGGGAGCGGCGGCTTTTTTGGCTTACCGCTCGCCGGCAGCAGGGCGTTCCCGGTGGGGCGCGGCCCGCCAGTCCCCGCCGGCCACCGGGGCCGCGCCGGGCTGAGCCAGCCGGTCAGGGCGGGCATAGATATAGACCCAGGCGGCCACCTCTTCCCCACTGTCCAGCTGCAGTGTGGCCACCTCGCGGGTGTACAGGGGCGGCTGCTCGCCCACGCCTTCCAGCTCGTCCAGTTGCGGCAGCGCGGCGGCCCAGGCATCTGGCCCGTAGGTCAGCAGCACGCCACGGACCTGGGCCTCGGCCGGGCCGGCTTGCAGCGCCGGGTAGGCTTCGGGGTGCAGGTGGTACAGCGTAAAGCCGCGCAAGGTGGCGGGCTGGGCCTGGGGGACGCCGGCCGCCGTCAGGTGGGCGTTGCGCTCGCCAGGCATCAGGGTGCCGTACACGAACACGCGGGTCGGCGGAGGCGTCATGGCTGTCACTGTAGCGGCCAGGCGGCGCCCCACCTATCCTCGAGCCTATGTCCCTGCGCCAGTGTGCCGCCGCTCTGCTCGTGAATCCATCAGGCCACCTCCTGCTGATACAGCAGCAGTACGGGCTTCGGCTGTGGGGCGCACCCGGCGGCGTGGTGGATGAGGGCGAGACCCCACAGGCCGCAGCGGTGCGCGAGACGCAGGAAGAGGTGGGCCTGACCGTCGAGGTTACGGGTTTGGTCGGCCGCTACCTGTTGCAGGGCGGCGGCTGGCCCGACGTTCTGGCCCACGTTTTTCTGGCGCGGGTGGTGGCGGGCACGCCCCGGCCGGACCCCGCCGAGGTGGCTGCGCTGGGCTGGTATCCCCCAGACCAACTGCCAGGGCCACTGCTGCCCGACCTGGAGGCGGCCTTGCAGGACTGGCAGGCAGGTCAGCTGGGCGCCGAACGCACGGTGCAGCGCCGCCTGACCCTGCCGCCCCTGCACTGATCACGGTAGATGGCGCGAGGGCACCACGCACCCCATCCAGGCCACTCCCCTTGCCGCCTGAACCTGAAGAGCTGAGCCCCGGAGGATTTCTGAAAGCAGGTGGACTCTTCTGCTCCGCTGTGTGACGCTGGCAGCCAGATGAAAGCCAACGTCTTCCATTTCCTGAATGCGGGCGAACAACTTCCAAAAGCACTGTCGGCACAGGTGGACGCCGTGGCGCGCGAAGCGTTCACCCGCCACACCGGCCGGTTGGGCCTGGATGGGGTGGACGCCGTCCTCTATGCCAGCCCGTGGACGATTCCGGAAACAGGCATGGTGGGCAATGCCCCAGACGGGTACAGCGTTCATCTCGCCGTGACCCCACAGAGTCCACAGTTCCTTAACCATTGGCAACGCGAGCTGCCCGCGACGCTCGCTCACGAACTCCATCACGCGAAACGCTGGCGTCACGCGAGCCTCGGAACGTTGCTGGAGGCCCTGGTCTTTGAAGGACTTGCTCAGCATTACGAGGTCGAGGAACGCAGTGAGCCCCCACTCTATGCCCAGCCCACCACCGACCTGGGCGCCCTGTGGGCACGGGCGCGCGAGCAGTTGGACGGCCCGTATGACCATCAGGCCTGGTTCCTCGGCTCCGTAAGTCAAGAACTGCCCCGCTGGGGAGGCTACGCCCTGGGGTTTGAGTTGATTCGTCAGTTCCTGCAGCGCGAGGGCGGAGACGCGGTCATTCACGCCTCAACACCGGCAGAACACTTCCGCTCTGCCTGGTCGCTTGATTGAAAGCGGGAGTGGAGGACGCTCCAGAGCTTTCGCCCACGGTCATCCGGGAATGGGTGCATAGGGGGCAGACGGTAGGCGGCTGGAGAGACGAGAGACGCATCCTGTCCTGCCAGAGACCAGGGCCGACGTCCCGGCTCCGGCAGGCGTTATGGACTAAACTCGGACACCCATTCTGCTGCGCTTCGCCCGTCCGTTGGCCCCGGCACCTTTGAGGCTCAATGCTCTCGGCAGGGCTGGGTTTTCTGCTCTGCGCTAGACCCGCTGGCCGCGCGGCTGGTGAAAATACACCCGGCCCACCACCGTCGCTTCCTCGGGCCGCACCGGGGGATGGTCGGGGTTGTCACTGCTGAGCCACAGATGCGCGCTGTAGCGGCGCAGCCGCTTGACGGTCAGGCCCAGCCCCGGCACATGCAGGACATAGATGCGGCCCTCGCGCAAATCCAGGTCGCCGGGGTCCACATACACGCGGTCCCCAGGCCGGATGCCGCCGGCCTCGGTGGTCATAGAATCGCCCTGGACCTCCAGCACCAGCATGCCGGGACGGTGATCACGCAGCGGCACGAGTTCGTAGTCAATCACGCGGCCTTCAGTCTCGCTGGTGGGCAGCCCAGCGGTGGCCAGGGCGCGCACCGGCACCCGCACCAGTTCCAGTGTGCCCAGCACGTCCTCGCTGGGGTGAGAGGCCAGGGGCCGCAGGCCCGTGCGAGCCATCCATTCACTGAGGGACAGGCCCAGGGCGCGCCGCAGGGCATCCTGACGCGCCGGGGTCAGGGCGCCCAGATCACGCTCACCGCGCTCCAGACGACTGAGGTACGGCTGTGTCACCTGGCCTTCCTCGCCGCCGTGTTCGGCGGTCAGGGCGCTCAGCTGGGCCTGGCCCACCCCCCGGCGCAGCCGTTGCTGCCGCAGCCACTGGGCGAGGTCGGAGGAAGGCAGCTCAGACGACATGAATGCAGTGTAAACGGCAGAGCAGAAGGCGATTGCATACCTCTGCATTGCAATATGTCTACAGACATATTATGCTGAGAGCAGACCGCATGAGCCTGTTTTCGTGCGGCCCCGCGTTCTTTTTCCTGCTGGAGGCTGTCATGCCCGACCCGTCATCCCTGCCGCCCACGCTGCCGACCCTCGCCCCCCTGCTGCTGCTGGCATTTGCCGCAGGCAGCTTTACCCAGCTGACCCGGCTGCTGGCCCGTCCTGGTCGGCTGCGCCTGCGCCCCACCGCCGCTCAGGCTCTGGCCGCCGGAGTGGCCGCCCTGACGGTGGTGGCCCTGCTCAGCCTGGCCTTTCCGGCCCCAGCCCCCGCCGCGCTGCTGGCGGCGGCGTGCGTAACCGGCTGGAGTGGCCCGGCCATTCTGGGCCGCCTCAGCGCCCTGACCGAGCGCCAACTGGGCCTGCGGTTACCCCCCGAGCGGGACAATCAGGGCTAAGGCGGCTGGCCCTCTGCGCCCCCAGCTAGAGGTCAAATTCACACCGCATTCACATGGGAAGTTTGGCCACAACAGCCCCTAGAGCAGCCGGGCAGAATAGCGCATGAACCTAAGGTCAGTTCGGGGCGGCCTCGTCCGTCCTTTCCTTGTGACGCTCCTGTCTGCCTTTCTGACGATGGGAACAGCCCAGCAGGCGGCCCCCATCGCCGCGCCCGCCGCTCAGAGTGGCCAGAACCCACGGATGCAGGGCGCCAAGCCGCTGAGCGCGCAGGAGCAGGCCACGCTGCAGGCCCTGGTCAGTAAGGTGCGGCCCGCCACCGTGCGCGTGGAACAGTGCGCCAATACCAGTTGCACGAGCCGCGACGGTGTGGGCAGCGGCGTGCTGATCTCGGCCGACGGCCTGGTGCTGACGGCCTACCACGTCATTCAGGGCGCCACCATCCTGAGTGTGCAGACCGAGAACCGCACCCGCTACACGGCGCAGGTCGTGGGTTACAACGACCAGGACGACCTCGCCCTGCTGCGGGTGAAGGTGCCGGCCGGCACGCCCTTCCTGCCGCTGGCCGCCGCACGCCCGGTTATCGGCGACATTGCCCTGGCGATTGGCAACGGCAACGGCGCCTTCCTGAAGACCAAGGTGGGCCGCCTGACTGGCCTGGACGCCGACGCTGGTCGCGCCGACTTTCCGCCCGGCACCCTGGAACTGGATGCCCCCCTGATTCCTGGGGACAGCGGCGGCCCAGTCGTGAACGCCCGGGGCGAGCTGACCGGCATCGTGAGCTACATCAGCCTGAACCCGCAGTCCAAGCAGCCGCAGTCCTACGCCGTGCCCGTGACGGCCACCGACCCCCGGCTGACCCAACTGAAAGCCGGCGCTAAGCTGGACGCCCCAATTATCGGCATTACCCTGGCTGGCCCTTTCGCTGAGCTGAGTTTCCTGCCCGAGCGCTACTTTGCAGAGCTGACCAAACTGCTGAAACTGGGCGACACGCCGGGGGCCTTTTTTAACAGCGTGTCCAAAAACAGCCCAGCAGAGAAAGCAGGCCTAAGGCCACTGGTCCTGAATGGCAACGACGAGCGGGTCTCGGGCGACATCGTGACGGCGGTGAACGGCAAGCGCATCGTCAACTTCGGGGAGTTCCAGTACGCGGTACGTGCGTACAAACCCGGCGACACCATCACCCTGAGCGTGCTGCGCGACGGCAAGCCGCTGGAAGTCAAGCTGACCCTGGTGGGCCGCAGCACCGTCTCCAACTGACGGCCAAGTAAGGGCCGAAGGCGTCTTGCCTTCGGCTCTTTTGCATAGCCATCTTCATACTCTCGTAACAGGTCTTGACAATTCTGCCCGCAGCAGAATAATGCAGCTATGGACACCCTGAAAAAAGCCGGAGCCATGCTGGCCCACCTGGAGCTGTTTCACCGCATGCTGGACCTGCGCGGCCTGCTGCAACTGGCGGCCCACATGGAGGAGCGCGGTGACCGTGTGACCCTGATCAGCCCCGGCAGCATCACGCTGATTGGCGCCGAGATGCACAGCGACGCGCAGGTGACGACCACCAAGGGCGCCACCATTGAGGCCGCCACCGCCTACCGCGTGTTGCAGGGCCTCAAAGGGCACGACGCGCCCGAGTACGCCGTGACCCGCGAGGAACTGGGCGCCCTGAACGCCCGCGCCGTGACCGAGCTGGGGGACAGTGACGCCCTGCGCGCCTTCGAGACCACACTGACCCGCATCTCGGCGGCGCCGACCACCCCCACCGAACCCAGCGCCGAGCGCCCTGCCCGCGGCCGGCGCGCCGCCGAGGGCGAAGCGGCCCCGGAACAACCCGCCGCCTAAGCCCGACTTTCATCAGCCGCGTTTCACCCTGGCCCGCTAGGCTGACCGGGATGAAGCGCGGCGTTCTGATGTCTTTGCTGCTGTGGTCAGGGCTGCCGTGGTCAGGGGCTGGGGCCAGCCCGGCGGGTGACCTGCTCCGTCAGGGGGAGTATGCCCGCGCCTACAGTGCGGCGCAGGCGAGCGGCGACTCTCTGACCGCCAGCCGCGCCGCAGCGGCAGTGGCCGAGTACCGCCGGGGAGGCCGCGACTGGGTGGACCGGGCCGTGGCCAGTGCGCAGGCGGCGGCCGCCGCCAGCCCTTCTAACCCCGACGCCCAGCTGGCGCTGGGCAGCGCCCTGGGCCTGCAAGCCCGCGCCGGAGGCTACACGCTGGGTGCCCTCCGCACCGCGCACGGCGCCCGCGCCGCACTGGAACAGGCCCTGACGCTGGCCCCGGCCCGCGCCGACGTGAAAGCAGTGCTGGCCGAATGGCACGCGGGAGCCTGGGCCAAAGCGGGAATTTTTAGCGGCGGCAACGCCGGGCAGGCGCGCACCCTGGCCCTGGCCGCCGCGCAGGCCGCCCCCGAGAATGTCTTTGTGCAGACGCACGCGGGCCTCAGCCTGGCGCTGCTGCGCGACCCACAGGCCGGGCGGGTCCTGGCCCAGGCGGCGGCCCTGTTCCCCACCGACGCGCTGGACCGCGACGTGCAGGCGCTGGCCCAGCAGACGCTGGCCACGCTGAAATAGGCCCCCGCCCGCTATCCTGGGACCTATGACGGCCTCCGAGTCCCCCACCCCTGCCCCGGACACGCCGCGCGTGGCCCCCAACTTCATCACCGAGATTATTGAACGTGACCTGGAAGCCGGCACCTACCCGCAGATCGTGACGCGCTTTCCGCCGGAACCCAGCGGATACGCGCACCTGGGGCACATCTTCGCGTCGTTTCTGGATTTTCAGACGGCGGCGCAGTACGGCGGGCGCTACCACCTGCGCATGGACGACACCAACCCGGAACTGGCGGCCCAGGAATATGTGGACGCCATTGCCGAGGACCTGAACTGGCTGGGCTGGGACTGGGGCGAGCATTTTTACTACGCCAGCGACTATTTCGAGAAGTACTACGGGTACGCTGAGCAGCTGGTGACCCAGGGCGACGCCTACGTGGATTCGGTCAGCGGCAAAGAGATGGCGCGCCTGCGCGGCGACCCCAGGACGCCCGGCACGCCCAGCCCGTACCGCAGCCGCACCCCCGAGGAAAACCTCGATCTGCTGCGCCGCATGCGCGCCGGCGAGTTTGCTGACGGCGAGCACGTGCTGCGCGCCAAGATTGACTTGAGCAGCCCCAACATGAAGCTGCGCGACCCGGTGCTGTACCGCATTCTGCGCGGTACCCATTACCGCGCGGGCGACGCCTGGTGCATCTATCCCATGTACGACTTTCAGCACCCGCTGCAAGACGCCCTGGAAGGTGTCACGCATTCGCTGTGCAGCCTGGAATTCGTGGACAACCGCGCCATCTACGACTGGCTGATGGAACGCCTGGGCTTCGCGCCGCGCCCCCACCAGTACGAGTTTGGGCGCCGGGGCCTGGAATACACCATCACCAGCAAGCGCAAGCTGCGCGAGTTGGTCAAAGAGCGCGCCGTGTCCGGCTGGGACGACCCCCGCATGCCCACCCTGCGCGCGCAACGCCGGCTGGGCGTGACGCCGGAAGCCGTGCGCGCCTTTGCCGCCCACATTGGCGTGAGCCGCACCAACCGCACCGTGGACATCAGCGTGTATGAAAATGCCGTGCGCGACGACCTGAACCACCGCGCCCCGCGCGTCATGGCGGTGCTGGACCCAGTGCGCGTGACCCTGGAGAACGTGGAGGCCGAGCAGACCCTGAGCCTCCCCTACTGGCCCTTTGACGTGGTGCGTGACAGCCCTGACGGCCTGGTGGGGCGGCCAGGCGGCGCGCGCGTAACCCCCGAGGAGGCCGCGCGCCCGGTGCCCCTGACCCGGACGCTGTACATCGAGCGCGAGGACTTCAGCCCCGAGCCGCCCAAAGGCTACAAACGCCTGACCCCCGGCGGCACGGTGCGTCTGCGCGGCGCCGGGATCATCCGCGCCGAGCGCTTTGAGACTGGTGAGCAGGGGCAGGTCACGCATATTGTCGCCACCTTGCTGGGCGACGACGCCAAGGCCAGCGGCGTGATTCACTGGGTGAGCGCCGAACGCGCCCTGCCGGCCGAATTCCGGCTGTATGACCGCCTGTTTCGCGTGCCCAACCCCGAAGCGGCCAACCCCGAGGACGCGGGCGCCGAGCCGCAGGCCCCCCACTTTGACCCGGAGGAAATCGGGCACGAGGACGAGAGCCGACCCATGAACACCGAGTTCATGCGGTATCTGAATCCCCACAGCCTGCGGGTCACGCGCGGCTTTGTGGAACCCAGCGTGGCGAACGATCCCGGTGACACCCGCTACCAGTTCGAGCGCCAGGGGTATTTCTGGCGTGACCCAGTGGACAGCCGACCTGACGCCCTGGTGTTTGGCCGCATCATCACCCTGAAAGACACCTGGGGGCAGAAAGCGGAAAAGGTTGACGGCGCCAAAGGGCCGAAGAGCGAGAAAAAGTCGGCCAAGGCAGACCCGGCCAACTCGGCCCCGGTTGCCACCGCCCACGCTCCACTTCTGCCCGAACAGGAGGCCGAGGTGGCCCGCCTGACCGCGCTGGGCGCTGCCGAGGCCGACGCGCGCACCGTGGTCCGGGATGAAGCGCTGCAGGCCTTTGTGTCGGGGGCTGTGCGGGACGCGACCCTGGCGCAGGTGGTGTCGTGGACAGTCAACGACCTGGCACCGGGCCTGCGCGCTGGCAACGTGCAGGTGACCGCCGCCGACCTCTCGCCTCTGGCGGCGCGGCTGGCCTCGGGTGGGGTCACGACCCGCGTGGCGCGCGACGCCCTGGCCCGCGCCGCCGCGTCCGGCGAGGCGCCGCTGAGCATCATCGAGCGCGAAGGGCTGGGTGGTGGCCTATCTGAGGACGACTTGAACGCCATCATTGCGGGGGTGCTGGCGCAGAACGCCGAGAAGGTGACGGCCTACCGCGCCGGCAAGACCGCGCTGCTGGGCTTCTTTACCGGCCAGGTGATGCGCGCAGCGGGCGGCCGGGCCGATCCGGGGCAGGTGGCGGCGGCTCTGAATCAGGCGCTGGCGGGCTAAGACGGGCTGACCGCAGCACCCAGCGCCCCTCAGGGATAACCCTGGGCAGTGCTGGGGGAGCCTGCGGAACGGCACGAGAGCGGCACCTGTGAGAGATGGCGCCGCCTTCTCTCTTTCAAGCCCGCAGAAGACTGCCAGCGGCCCCGCGCAAGAAGGCACAGCGCAGAGCATGAGCATGACCAGAAGAAATCTGCGACCTTCCTGGGTCTTCCGGTCGGGCCAGCGGCTCCGCCTGCCCTCAACCCGGCCCCCTCCCAGGGGCAACTTGGGTACAGTGACAGCCATGAAGCCGCCTGTTCTGCTGCGCACCGCCCTGCTGGGCGTCACCCTGGCCCTGTCCGGCGCGGCCAGCGCCCTGACCCTGGCGGACCCCAAGGTGTACACGGTGCCGGGGGCCGACACCAGCGTCGCCGCCTTTCTGCCGGGCGGCCAGGTCGTCGTCAACGCCGACAACGGCGTGCTGGTGCTGGACGCCGCCCTGAAGACGGTGCGCAGCTGGTACACCCTGCGCGGCGACGTGCTGGGCCTGAGCGCCAGCCCTGACGGCAAGCGGGTGGCGGCCCTGTCGCGTGACCGCTGGGTGGTGTGGGACGTGGCCTCGGGGCGCGAACTGCGCAGCGGCACCCCCGCCCTGGACGCCCGCGTGGCCTTTGACGCGCGCGGCGACCTGCTGCTGCTGGAACGCGGCACCCTGGTGCGGGTGGCGGTGGCGACCGGGCAGCGCACGCCCCTGCTGGGGGGCGGCGACCTGGGCGACGTGGCGGTCAGCCCCGACGGTCAGCGGCTGGTGACCCTCACCGACACCGAGGTCTCGCTGCTGAAGCTGGACGGCGGCACAGCGCTGACCAGTGGGGCTGTGCTGGCCAGCAGCGAGGTGGACGAGGACTGGAGCGAACTGGCCGCCACCTTTGCGCCGGACGGCAAGGCGGCCGTCGTGCGCCTGGGCGAGCAGACCCTGATTCTGCGGGAGGGCCAGACCAGGGCCACCGAGGTTGAAGGCGGGGAGGACCTGGGCCTCAGCGGCAGCGTGGTCTTCCTGAATTCCGCGCAGTTTGTCTATGCCGAGTACGGCGAGGGCCAGCTGTACGACGTACAGACCGGCGAGGCAGTGGGCGAAGCGCTGGAATTCGATGCTTACGAACCTCTGCTGGGCGGGCCGGACGGCGCCGTGCTGGCCCTGGGCCGCTCGGTGGGCCGCCTGAGCACCGCCGACCTGAGCGTCCCGCCGCGCCCGCGCGTCACGCTGCCGTCCAGCAACACCTGGACCGGCGCGTTTGTGGGGGGCGTGCCGCACGCGGGAGTGGGCGAGTTTCTGAACCTGAAGACCGGCGTGGCCCTGAACGCCGGCAACCGGGACAACCTGCTGGCCGCCGAGGCCCACAGCGAGAGCCTGTGGACCCTGAGTGGCCTGACCGTCAACGTGTACCGCGCGGGCAAAGTCACGCGCGTGGCCACTCTGGACGAGGACGCCGAATACGAAACGCTGCACACCTCGCCCGACGGCACGCTGGCCGCCGTCAGCGGCTACGGCGGCGCCGCGCTGCTGGACAGCCGCAGCGGCAAGGTGGTGGGCACCGTGACGGCAGCCAAGCTGAAGGTTGAGGACATTCACGACGCCCTGCCCACCCTGGATGGCCGGAGCCTCCTCTTGATTCCGCATGAGGGCGACCTGCTGCGCTACGAGCTGGCCAGCGGCCGCAAGACGGTGGCTTTCAAGCTGCCGGCCGGGGCCGAAGCCTACGAGTTCCAGCAGAGCCGGGGCGGCACGCTGGCCGTCGCATACGGCAGCGAGGACGATGACCGCATTGCGCTGATCAAGCCAGGGGCGGCCACCGCGTTCAAGACCCTGGTGTTTGCTCAGGCGGTGCGCGCCCTGCGCTTCAGCCCCGATGGCAAGCAGCTGGCGGTGCTGACCGGCGACAATCAGAACGCCCTTCAGGTGTACGACACCGCCAGCGGCGCCCTGCTGACGCGCACCGGGGCCTTTAGCCTGCGGACCTCGCTGCTGGCCTGGGCCGCAGACGGCTCGCAGTTGCTGGTGGGGGCCGGCCTGCTGGGCCAGCCGGGCAGCGCCACGGTCTACACGGTCAAGAAATAAGGGGGGTAGGACGTGGGGTGGAGGTTGGGGGCTCATTCCTCCAACCTCTCCCCCACGTCCTCTCCTAAAGATTCCGTCTGTTGCGTTGACATACTGGAAGAGCGCCGTTCTACACACCCACGCCCGCACCCGTTGTGCTCCCTCTCTCCAGTCGAATTGAATCGTTTTTCTCAACGATTCAATCGGAATCCCTCTCAGTTCAGTGTTCGGCCACCCTGCGCGCCTTGCTGGGCCAGCAGGTCCCCGGCGCGCCGCAGATGCTCTTGCAGGGTCACGTGCCAGTCGTCGCTTTCGGGGGTGTGGCTCAGGGCCTGCTGAGCGTAGGCGTAGGCGGCGGCCGGGTTGGGAAAGCCCTGCTGGGCCAGCACATCGGCGGCCATCTGATGGGCGGTGATCCAGTCGCGGCTGCCAGGAGCCGCCTCACGGATCACGCGCTCGTAGTGCTCCAGGGCGTCGTCCAGCTGAAAGTAATCCAGGGCCACGCTGCCCAGCACCAGACTGGCCGGAATCACAGCCCCCTGGGCCAGCGCCTGCTCGGCGCCCAGCTGCGCTTCGGGCAGGCGGCCCAGGCGGTAATCGCACTCGGCCACGTCGGCCAGGACCTCGGGCAGGTAGGGGTATTCGGGGTCGGCCAGCGCCGCTTCCAGCTTCTCGCGGGCCTCAACCGGGCGGTCGAGGTCCAGCAGCGCCACGCCCAGCTCGTGGTTGGCAAACGGGCGGTCGGCCTCGGTGGACAGATTCAGGGCCGTCTCAAATGCCTCCAGGGCCTGCTCGGTGCGGCCCAGGTGGGTCAGTACCTGGCCGCGCACCAGCGCCACCCCGTAGCTGGGATCGCCGTGCTGGCCCTCCAGGCGGGCCGCTTCCCGAATCATGTCGTGGGCCTGCTCGGGCTGGCCCAGATTCAGCAGCGCCTGGGCGCGCAGGTAGTGCCAGGTGGCCAGATTCAGGCCCTGCTCCTCGGCTTCGTCGGGGCTAGGGCGCGCGGCGTAGAGGGGCCGGGCCTGATCGAGTGCGGCCTTGGCGGCGTCAGGCTGGCCCAGTTGTAGGTGCAGCGCGGCCTGTTCCTGCAACATGACGGCGCGGTTCACCCCACTGGCCAGGTGCGCCGCCTCGGCGTACAGGGCGGCGGCCTCGGCACTTTGCCCCAGGCTCTCGTGGGCGTCGGCCTCCCAGGACCGCAGACGCCAGCGCAGGTGTTCCGGCAGGTCGCGGCTGGTCAGCTCGATGTCCAGGGCGTCCTGCGGTTTTTCACCCAGCGCCAGGGCACACAGGGCGTGAAAGCGGGCCAGAGGATCGGCGGCCGCGCGCACACTCTGGGCCGGGGCGGCGGCTTCCGGGCCGCGCGTGCGGGCGTCCAGTTCGGCGCTCAGGGCCAGGAGCAGGGCGTCGTCCCGCAGGGCAGGGTCCAAGGTGCGCGCCGCGCGCAGTGCCGCTTCCAGTTCTGTGGTGGCCGCGTCGCCGTACAGGGCGTGCAGGTGGCCCAGGTAGAGGGCCAGCCGGGCCTGCGCTGGTTTACGGGCTTCATTCATGGCGGCGTCCAGAATCCCGAATGCGGCGTCGTAGTCGCCTCCGGCGAGCGCCGCGCACACTTGCTGCCAGGTGGTCGCCACATCAATCATTTCCCCGCAGGATACTGCGCCGTTGCCAGCAGAGGCGCGTGCCCGGCTCATCCTTTCGCCGCTTGCCTGGGACGGCCACAGGCAGTCTTATGGCGAGGTGACCCCTCCCAGACCTTCCCTGTGGCCCGTTGCCGGCGGGGTGCTGGCCCTGCTGTGTTTTGCCGCGCTGGGCCTCCTGGGCTGGCAGTGGCTGGCCGGAGGCCGGGCCGCGCCTGTGCCCTACGCCGAGTTTCAGCGCCTGCTGGCCGCCGGACAGATTGAGCGCGTGGTGGTGCGCGAAACGGGCGCCGCCGTGACCCTGACAATGCCCGCCGAGGTGCAGGTCAACACCGTTCAGGGGCTGCACCCCCGTGAGATGCGCGACTTCAGCGTGCAACTACCCAGCAGCCTGACCCTGCCCGGCAGCCGCCTGATGAACGACCTGAGCAGGCAGGGCGTGCAATGGCGCTTCGAGCAGTCTGGCCCGTGGCCCGGCCTCCTGCTCAATGGCCTGCCTCCACTGCTGTTTCTGGCGCTGTTCGTGGCGCTGCCGCTGACCCTGCTGATCCTGTTGGCCTGGCGCGCCCGGCGACCCAAAGTTGTCAAACCCTAAAGAGCAGGTGTAAGGCGGACCCTACTCACGCACCTTGAGTCTGGTACACTCAAGTTCAGCGGGGCGAAGCGCGCCCTACCCCTCTTTTCTTCTCCCTTCTGGAGGACTGTTCTTGAAACGGCTCAATCCCTGGCTGATCGTCCTGTTCGTCCTGGCCCTGTTCCTGATGTTCTCGCAGGCCCCCATGAGCGGACGCTCCAGCGTGAACTACAACGAATTCAAGTCTCTGCTGGAACGCGATCAGGTCGAGCGCGTGGTGGTGCGTGAAAACAACGCCGCCGTGACCCTGAAAGCGCCCACTGACGTGCAGGTGAACACCGCCCAGGGGTTGCAGCCCCGCGAGCTGCGTGACTTTTCCGTGCGGCTGCCCAGCAGCCTGGCCACGCCCGACGGCGGCCTGATTAACGAACTGGAAGACCGGGGCGTGCAGCTGCGCTTCGAGCAGCCCAGCCAGTGGCTCGGCATCCTGCTGAACTTCCTGCCCATCATCCTGCTGTTCGCCATGATGTACTTCTTCTTTATGCGCGCTCAGGGCGGCCAGAACGGCGTCATGCAATTTGGCCAGTCGCGCGCCAAGAAGTACGGCAAGGAAAACCGCGTGCCCACCAAGTTCACGGATGTGGCGGGCCACGAGGAAGCCAAGCGCGAACTGGTGGAAGTCGTGGATTTCCTGAAAAATCCCGGCAAGTACCACCAGATTGGCGCCGAGATTCCCAAGGGTGTGTTGCTGGTGGGCCCTCCCGGCACCGGTAAAACGCTGTTGGCCCGCGCCATTGCTGGCGAAGCCGACGTGCCGTTTTTCAGCGTCAGCGCCTCTGAGTTCATGGAAATGTTCGTGGGCGTGGGCGCCAGCCGCGTGCGCACGCTGTTTGAGGACGCCCGTAAGAGCGCCCCGGCCATCATGTTCATTGACGAAATCGACTCAATTGGCCGCAAGCGCGGCGCCGGCATTGGCGGCGGCCACGACGAGCGCGAGCAGACCCTGAACCAGATTCTCTCGGAGATGGACGGCTTTGATAAGGCCAGCAGCGTGATTGTGCTGGGCGCGACCAACCGCCCCGACGTACTGGACCCCGCCCTGCTGCGTCCCGGCCGCTTTGACCGTCAGGTGACGATCGACCTGCCCAACCTGAAAGAGCGCGAGGCGATTCTGAAAGTTCACCTGCGCAACAAGCCGATGGCGCAGGGCGTGGATGTCAACGAGATTGCCAAGAGCACACCGTATTTCTCGGGTGCCGACCTGAAGAACGTGACCAACGAGGCCGCGCTGGAGGCCGCCCGCCTGAGCAAGACCCAGATTGACATGAGCGACTTTTACCGGGCGCTGGACAAGATCACTCTGGGCCTGGAAAACGGCAGCTTGACGGTCAGTGATCAGGAGAAGAAGGCTATCGCTTACCACGAGGCCGGGCACGCCGTCACCGCCGCCGTGATTCCGGGCAGCGACAAGCTGCAAAAGGTCAGCATTATCCCGCGTGGTCGCGCGCTGGGGGCTGCCTTCTACCTGCCTGAAGAGCAGGTGCTGATGAGCAAGGAGCGCCTGGAAAACCAGCTGATTGTCGCGTTGGGGGGCCGCGCCGCCGAGGAAGTCTTTATGGGGAGCGTGACCAGTGGCGCCGCCGACGACTTCCGCAAGGCCACCAACATTGCCCGCAAGATGGTGCTGGAGTGGGGCATGGGCGACAACTTCAAGAACATGGCGCTGACCACCGACAGCGGCCCCGTGTTCCTGGGCGAGGACATGGCCAAGCCCAAGGCGTTCAGTGAGCACACCAGTCAGCTGGTGGACGAGGACGTGAAGCGCATCCTCAACCGCGCCTACGAGCGCGCGCGCGAGCTGGTCACCCAGTACCGCCAAGCCATGAATGAGGTCGCCGAGGCCCTGCTGAGCCAGGAACTGATTACCGGCGACGTGGTGCGCGAGGCCGTGGCCCGCGTGGGCGGCGAGCAGCAGGCCATGCCGCAGACAACGGCGTAACGCCCCTCCAGCCTTCTCCCCCACCAGCCCCTGGCCACGCGGTCAGGGGCTGGTGCTTTGCCCGCTGGGCAATCTGGCGGATGCCGCGTGCCCCGCGCCCCGCCAGACTGGCCCCATGCCCACCTACCGTCTGGAATCTGGTGCTGACGCCAAGCGTGAGGCGGCTGTGTCAGCTGCGCTGGTCGCTTACAACGACGAGCACAGCGAGATGCTGCGCCAGCGCCTGACCCCCGAACACCGCCTGAGTGTGCCTCTGGAAAGCTATCTGCTCTCAGAGGCGGGCGAGGTGCTGGGCGGCTGCACCGGCCGGGCTGTGCCGCTGTGGGGCTGGCTGGAGATTGACCTGATGTGGCTGAGTGAGCCCCTGCGCGGCCAAGGCTGGGGCGCCCGTCTGCTGCGCGATGTGGAAGCCCAGGCCACGGCGCTGGGCTGCACCCGCGCCAAGCTCAGCACCTGGGAATTTCAGGCGCGCCCCTTTTACGAGCGGCAGGGTTACGTGGTCTACGCCGAGGAACAGGACTACCCGCCCGGCCACACCAACTTCCTGATGCGCAAGGCCCTGACGCCACCGGCAGGCGGCTGAGCGGCCCGGCCTGCTTGCCCCTTGAACCCCAGGGGCGCCGCGCTGCGTACTCTGGACGTGACGTGGACTCTTATGACTAAGGCGAGCCCACCCCGGCAGGCTCAGCCCGAGCTGCCCCCAGAGCTGCTTCTGGCGGCCCGGCTGCGCCGCCGCGACGAACGGGCCCTGGCCGAGGCCTACGACCTGCACGCGGCGGCGGTGTACGGGGTGCTGACCCGCCTGCTGGACACCGCCAGCGCCCAGGAGGTCTTGCAGGACGTGTTCGTGCGGCTGTGGGAGCGGCCAGAGGCCTACGACCCGGCGCGGGCGGGCCTGCGGGCCTACCTGCTGGTCGTGGCGCGCTCGCGGGCGCTGGACCGCCTGCGCGCCACGAAGGCCACCGCGCCGCTGCACACCGAGGACGGCGCCGAGTGGCCGCTGCCCGACGAGCAGCCCGGCCCCGCCCAGCGCAGTGAGAATGAAGCCCGGCACCGCCGCGTGCGTCAGGCTCTGGGCGGCCTGAGCCCGGCGCACCGCGAAACGGTGGAACGTGCGTACCTGCGCGGCGAAACCCGTGAAGACATTGCCGCTGGCATGGGGGTGCCGGTTGGCACGGTCAAAAGTCGGCTCAGCCACGCGCTGGGCCACCTGAGGCGCCTGCTGGGCGAGGAGGCCCGTTCGTGGCTGGACTAGAGACACACTGCCCGCTGGTACAGGGCGAATTGCACCGCCACGTCGCCCACGGCGAGCCGCTGAGTGGAGCGGCCCAGGCCCACCTGCGCGGCTGCGCCGAATGCCGCGCGGAACTGGCCCTGCTGCGCGGCGTGCAGGCGGCGCTGCTGGCCGAGGTGCCGGCGGTGGCCCCGCCGCCTGCGATGCGCGCCCAGGTGCTGGCCCGCGCCCGCCGCCCGGCCCGGCGCTGGTGGCCAGCGGCCCTGAGCGCCGCAGCAGCGGTGGGCGCACTGCTCACCCTGAACCTTCTGGGTCCTTCGCGCGGGGTGGCGGGCGCGCTGCCCGACCCGGCGGTGGTGGTGAGCGCAGGCCGCGACATGCTGGTGGCCAGCAACGATCACCAGGGCACCCTGACCCTGCTGCGCGGCGGGCAGGTGCAGGCCACCCTGACGGCCCCCGCCGCCCAGACCCCCTGGTTTACCGAGGGGGTGCGCCTGGGCGGGCGCGTCTTCCTGGCCGACGCCGCCAACGACCGGGTGCTGGAACTGACGCTGACGCCGCTGCGCCTCACCCGCACCCACCGCGTCCCGGACGGGGTGGCGGGTCTGACCGCCGACAGCGGCGCGGCGGGCGGCCGGGTGTACTTCAAGAGCGTGCGCGGCGCGGTGGGCACCCTGGACGGCGCGCAGGTCACGCTGGCCCGCGAGGCCGGGATGCCCCTGGCCGACGCGATGGACGGCGTGCTGCTGCTGGGCGGCCACCTGCTGGTGACGCACCACCTGAGGGGCGAGGTTTGCGTGCTGGACCCTGACACCCTGGCCGTGCGCCGCCGCCTGCCCCTGGGCGGGATGCCCGTGGCGCTGGCGGCGGTGCGGGACGGCGTGCTGGTGCTGGACGTGCAGGGCCGCCTGCTGCGGCTGAGGGGCGACCTGAGTGTGGCGCAGACCTGGGCGGTGGGCGGCCACCCCGACAAGCTGAGCGTGAACGGCGACGTGGCCGTGCTGACCGACCGCAGCGGCGCCGTGACGCGGGTGCCCCTGAGGGGCGGCCCGGCCACCCGCACCCAGCTGACGCACCCCATGGACGTGGAGGTGCTGCCCGACGGCACCTTTGCCGTGGCCGAGGGCGGGCGCGGCCTGCGCGTGCTGGACGGCGCCCTTCAGACGCAGCGGGCGGTGGGGCGCCCGCCAGAATGAACCCCCAGACCCCCTGCACCCGTACCCAAACCGGAGGGAGACCATGACCCGATTCACCCTGACCGCCCTGAGTGCCGCCGCCCCTTTCATGCTGCTGGCGCTGGCCGCCACCGCCGCCGCCAGCATGCCCGGCCACGACATGAGCACCATGTCCAAGGCCACCGGCTACCAGCCCTACAGCAAGGCCGCCTTTGACGCCGCCAAGGGCAAGCAGCGGGTGCTGTTCTTCTGGGCGTCCTGTTGCCCCAACTGCCGCGCCGCCGAGGCCGACATCCAGAAAAATCTGGGGGACCTGCCCGCAGGCGTTGTGATATTCAAGACCGACTACGACAAGGAAGCGGCCCTGAAAAAGCAGTACGGCATTACCTACCAGCACACCTTCGTGCTGGTGGACGCCCAGGGCAAGGCGCTGCGCAAGTGGAGTGGCGGCGGCCTGAAGCAGATTGTGGCCAACGCGGCCGCTGCCAAGAAGATGTGAGCGGCTGTGCTGCTGCTGCTTGTGGCGTTTGTGGGCGGGCTGCTGACGGTGCTGTCGCCCTGCGTGCTGCCCGTGCTGCCGGTGCTGCTGTCGGGCACGGTGGGCGGGCGGGGCCGCCCCCCCGGCATCATCGCCGGATTCCTCGGGTCGTTCGTGCTGCTCACGCTGTTTCTGGCCAGCGTGGTCACGGCCCTGAACCTCAGCCCGGACGCCATTCGCTGGGCAGCGGTGGTGATGCTGGTGGGCTTTGGCCTGACGCTGGCGGTGCCCGCCCTGCAAGCGCGCTTTGAACGTGTGGCCAGCCGCGCCCTGCCCCAGCGGGCGGGCGGCGGGGGCGACGGGTTTCTGGGCGGCGTGCTGGTGGGCGCGACCCTGGGTGTGGTCTGGACGCCCTGCGTGGGGCCTATTCTGGCCAGCGTGACCACCCTGGCCCTGAGCGGTCAGGTGACGGCCTTTGCCGCCGCCGTGACCCTGGCCTACGCGCTGGGCGTGGCGCTGCCCATGCTGGGCGTTATGTGGGGCGGGCGGCGCCTGCTGCACCGGCCCGCGCTGCTGGGCCGCCTGAATGGCTTTCAGCAGGTGTTTGGCGCTGTGCTGGTGATGTTTGCCGCCGGCATGGTCGTTGGCCTGGACCGGCAGGTGCAGACCGCGCTGGTTGAGCGCCTGCCTGCCCTGCAACGCCTGACCTTTCTGGAAGAAACGGCGGGCGTACAGCGCGAGCTGGAACGCACCGACCTTCAGCCCGCCCTGCCGTAGCGGGCACCACAGGCAGGGCGGCTGGGGCACCACATCCCAGCCGCCCTGCCTTTACTCGCGCCAGATGGCCCAGTGGTTGTCCAGTTCGTCCATCTGTTCCTTGGTGTGCCCGCCCTGACGCAGCAGCGCCATGACCTGACCCCGGTGGTGGCTGTCATGCACGATGGTGTGCTGCAAGAAGTGGGCGGGGCTGGCGCGGTAACTGCCTTCATTCCAGGGATCGGCAAACGGTTCGCCGGACGCCAGGTGGGCTTCGACGGCCTTGACTGCCGCCTCGTCGCCGGCTGTAAAGGCGGCGTTCAGCTCGGCGGGCGGGCTCTCCTGCCAGCGCCACATGGGGTCGCCGTCAGCGTCTGTGCGCGTGGGGTCCAGCAGGGGCATGGCGTGGTCGCGCGACAGGTTCCACAGCCAGCTCACCCGGAAACCCGCCATGTGCCGCAGGTGCCGCTCCACCGTCCAGCCGCCCTGACCGTCACTGAGGGCAAAGTCAGCGGGGCTCAGGGCCGTCAGGAGGACTTCGTTCACGCGGGCGTTGCGGCGAAACGATTCCAGCAAAAAATCCAGGTTCGACATAGAGGCTCCTTTCAAAGGGGGTTAGAGGGTGTAGTGCACAGCGTACCTGTGTTCCTGGTCCGTGATGCTCAGGCTCAGCTCGCCGCAGATGCCGCTCAGGTCGCCCTGACCAGACCCCTCCACAATGCGGTAGAGCAGCCGCTGCTGCCCCTGAGCCTGGTCGCCCAGATGAGCAAAGGTAAATTGACCCGTCCGGCCCGCCAGCGTGCCCGTAAACACCTCAAGCGCCACATACGCGGTCTGCGCGTAGGCCAGCATGCGCCCCTGGCTGTGGCCGCTGAGGTCGCCCGTCCAGGTTTTGTCGAAGGCCAATTCCTGAATCCCAGGCATCACCGAAGGCCGGTCGCCCGGTGGCCGGAAGGTGACGGCAAACGTCCCGCTGGCGACAGCGCTCATGCCGGTCCTGCGCCCCTGTCCCAGAACTGGGGTGGTTCCAGACCCAGTTCCCGCAGGTAGACGCTGCCCTGGGCGCGGTGGTGCGTCTGGTTGTCAATGGCCCCCAGTGCGGCGGCCAGACCCGTCATCTTGCCCCAGCCTGTGTGCTGCAGGGTCAGGTAATGGGCGTCGGGAATACCCGGCAATTCGCGGGACAACCGCGCGGTTTGCTCGGCCCAGGCCGCGCGCAGACTGGCGGGGTCGGTGCTCGGCGCCTCGGCCCAGCGCGGCTCTCCCCAGTTCCCGCTGCTCAGGCCCGCCAGCACATAGTCGGTCTGGCCGTGAACCTCCCAGAGCATCGCGCCGAAGGGCCGCAGGGGCTCGGCTGGGGCGTAGGTCAACAGGGCGCTGTCTGGAAACGCCGCCAGATAGTGCCCGGTCAGGCGGTGGTGACCCAGCCAGTGGGCGGCAAGTTCGGCCGACAGCATCAGCGCTCGTAGAAGGCGGGCGGCTCTTGGCCCAGTGCGCGCAGGTACACGTAGCCCTGGCCCCGGTGGTGAATCTCGTTGTCCACGGCGTACATGGCGGCGACCCACCCCGGCATCTCGCCCCAGGGCAGCGGCTGGAGGCGGGCCACCGTCTCGGCCTTGACCCCGCTCCACTCGTCGGCCAGGCGGTCACTCAGGGCGTCCCAGGCGGCCAGCAGATCAGCTTTGGTCTGCGGCATGGTGGACCAGTCGGGTTCGGGCCATTCGCCGGTTCGCAGGCCGTCCAGCGTCATGGCACTCACGAACAGCAGTTCGCCGGCCATCTGCCCAAAGGGACGCATGGGCGGCGCGGGGGTGAAGGTAAACAGCTCGCCCTCGGGAAAGGCCTCAATGGTGCGGCGGGTCAGGGCGCGGTGGCCCTGCCAGTGCGACAGAAAAGTAGGCAGCGACAGAACGGCATCGGCGGTCAGGGTCATGGGTGAACCTCCTGTGGGTGAATCTGCCCTCAGCGTAATCGTGATTCCCGTCAGGATGTGTCGCCTTTGCCGGATAGACTGCGGGTATGTACGACCCAGCCATGCGGGTGCTCACCGTGCTGGAACTGTTGCAGGCCCGCGAAAGCGTGACCGGCGCGGAACTGGCCCGCCGCCTGGAGGTCAGCCCGCGCACGGTGCAGCGCTACGTGACCCGCCTGCAAGACCTGGGCATTCCGGTGGAGGGCCGCCGGGGGGTGGGCGGCGCCTACCGCCTCAAGCCTGGGTTTCGGCTGCCGCCCCTCATGTTCACGCCCGAAGAAGCCCTGGCGGCCGCGCTGGGCCTGCGCGCGCTGCGCCAGCTGGGGCTGCACGCCCTGGCCCCCGCCGCCGAGAGTGCCGGGGCCAAGCTGTCGCGCAGCCTGCCCACGGCCCTGCGTGACGACGTGCAGGCCCTGGAAGGCAGCGTGCATCTGGACCCGGCACCCTGGGTGGTGGGGGTGGGGGCGCAGGTGTTGGCCGAACTGCTGCGGGCGGTGCGACAGACGCGCACTGTGCAGTTCAGCTACGCCGCGCCGGGCCGGGCCGCCACCACCCGCCAGGCCGACGTGTACCGCGTGGTGCATTTTGGGGGCCGCTGGTACGCCGTGGGCTGGTGCCACCTGCGGGCAGCGCGGCGGTCGTTCCGCCTTGACCGTCTGAGCGACCTGGACGTACTGGACACCACATTCGTCTCGCCGCCTGACTTTGACGCCGCCGCGTTCTTGCGTTCGCAGCTGCGGGCGCCGCCCACGGCCCATGCCGTCAGCGTGTGGCTGGCCGCGCCCCCCGAAGCCTTGCAGGGCCGGGTGTCGCTGTGGGGCACCGACCTGGACGCCGAGGGGGGCGGCACCCGTCTGCGTGCCCAGCGCGAAGACCTGCACAGCTTTGCCGCCTTCCTGCTGGGCCTGGAGTGCGACTTCCGGGTGGACCACCCCCCCGAACTGCGCGCCGAGTTCGCGCGGCTGCATACGCGCTGCGGCGCGTATGCCGGGGCCAACGAGCCGGTACACTGACCCATGACCCCCGCAGCACCGCCTACTAACGACGACCTGGCGCAGGGCAAGGCCTACGCCGGCCAGGGCGTCACCGTGTATTACGACGCCCGGCGCTGCGTGCATGTGGCCAACTGCGTGCGCGGCCTGCCAGAAGTGTTTAGGCCCAAGGAGCGGCCCTGGATTCAGGCGGAAAATGCGGGGGCGCAGGCCGTCGCGGCTGTGGTCAGAACCTGTCCCACGGGAGCGCTGCATTACGTGCTGGACAGTGAAGAGGCGGAAAGCCCCCAGGAGCTCACCGAGGTGCGCGCCCTGCCGGATGGCCCCCTCGTGCTGCGCGGCAACCTGGTGCTGGACACGCCTGCAGGTCAGGTCCGCGATGTTCGGGCCGCCCTGTGCCGCTGCGGCCAGAGCAGTAATAAGCCTTACTGCGACGGCACCCACAGCAAGGTGGGCTGGACGAGCAGCCAAGAGTAACGGAGCTTCCAACGCCCCGCATGCGGGTGTAGCTGTCCGTCACGGGCAATTTCGACCCTGACGACTTCACGGCGCGTGTGGGCCTGTCTCCTGCCCGGACGTGGCGACGAGGTGAACGGAGTGCGCGCGATCCCCAGCTTGCGGGGCGGACTGTCCACGCGTGTGACCACTGGGCTTTTGGCCTCACTGAGCGTCCAGAATTTGATCTGGAACTGCTCGTGGATGAGCTGCTGACGCTGGCACAGAAGGGACTGAGCGCACTGGGTCAGGCTGTGGCCGACCTCGGCCTGCATCTGGAAGTAACCGTGGTGGTGAAATGGGCCCCCGCAACCACCGCCAGCCCAGCCCTTCACTTAAGGGGCCGACACCTGGCCATCCTGGGCTCTCTTGGTGCAAAGGTGGACATAGACCTTTTCGCTGACTGCTGACCCGTTAGGTCGCGGGCCTCGTTACACAAGCGGCCCACAGCCGTGGCCACGTCCCTGGACCAACAACGCTCAGGCCGTCAGAATCAGAGGCTTCTCCTTGGTAATCATGACCGTATGCTCAAAATGGGCGGCCAGGCCGCCGTCCGTGGTGCTGAGGGTCCAGCCGTCCCGCCGCGTCCTGACCCGGTGTGAGCGACCAGTCGACACCATCGGCTCCACGGCAATGACCAGCCCTTCGTGCAGCTTCTTCCGGTCCTGCGGACGGTAGTAATTCGGAACGTTCGGCTCCTCGTGGATGGCGCGACCAACCCCGTGCCCAAAGAGATCGCGCAGCACCGTAAAGCCCCGGCGCTTAACCTCCATTTCAACGGCCTGCCCGATGGCGTGGACCGGCCGCCCGGCGGTCGCGGCGCCCATGCCCGCGTGGAAGGCCGCCTCGGCGCAGTCAATCAGCCGCATCACCACAGGCGAGGCTGGCGGCACCGCCACGGTTACCGCCGCGTCGGCGATGTAGCCGTGGACAAAAGGCGTGACATCCAGGCTCACCACGTCCCCAGTCGCCAGCGGGCGGCGCGTCGGCAGACCATGCACGATGTCGTCATTGACGCTGATAAAGACATTGACGGGGGCCTGGTAGGTCATGCGGGGGGCCGACTGGGCGCCGTGGCGTTCAAAGACCTGACCGGCCAGCGCGTCCAGCTCGGCCGGGGTAACGCCGGGGCGGATGGCCGCCCGGAGCGCGCGCAGCGTCTCGGCCACCACCTGCCCCGCGCGCTGCATGCCTTTGAGGTCGCTTTCGGTCGTGATGGTCATGCCTTACTGTAAGCCGGTTCGGCGGCCCGGACCGCAGCCCTGCGCGCCTTCCCTGTCCGCCTCTGCTGGCCCCGGCGTACACTGGCCTGTGACCGCTCTGAACATTCCCGACCTGATTCGCAAGAAGCGCGACGGCGACAGCCACAGCCGCGCCGACCTGGAGCAGCTGGTGCTGGGCTACACGCGCGGCGAGGTGCCCGACTACCAGATGAGCGCCTGGCTGATGGCCGTGTACCTGCGCGGCATGGCCGAACAGGAAACCGCCGACCTGACAGTGGTGATGGCCGAGAGCGGCGACCTCATGAACCTGGCGGGCCTGGAACGCACCGTGGACAAGCATTCCACGGGCGGCGTGGGGGATAAAACCAGCCTGATCCTGACGCCCATGCTGGCAGCGCTGGGCCTGACCGTCGCCAAGATGAGTGGGCGCGGCCTGGCGCACACCGGCGGCACCATTGACAAGTTGGAAAGCATTCCCGGCTGGACCTCGGAGCTGAGCGAGGAACAGTTTCTGCGCCAGGCGCAGGAGATTGGCCTCGCGCTGGTGGGCCAGAGCAAGGACCTCGCCCCCGCCGACGGCAAGCTGTACGCCCTGCGCGACGTGACGGCCACCGTGGACTGCCTGCCGCTGATTGCCAGTTCCATCATGAGCAAGAAACTCGCTTCGGGTGCGCACACCGTCGTGCTGGACGTGAAGGTTGGCGCCGGGGCCTTCATGCGCACCCTGGAGGCCGGGCAGGGCCTGGCACGCGCGATGGTGGACATCGGCACCCGTGCCGGGCGGCAGGTGCGCGCCGTGCTGACCGACATGGACACGCCACTGGGGCATATGGCGGGCAACAGCCTGGAGGTGCAAGAAGCCCTGGCCACCCTGCGCGGTCAGGGCCCCCACGACCTGACCGAGTTGTGTGTGGCGCTGGCCGTCGAAGCACTCGTCGCCCACGGTGAGACTCAGGCCGAGGCGCTTGCCCGGCAAACCCTACAAGACGGCAGCGCCCTGGAGCGCTTCCGCGCTTTTGTGGCTGCGCAGGGGGGCGACCCGGCCTACGTGGATGACCCCACCCGGTTTGATGTGGCTCCCGGCCGCGCCGAGGTGACAGCCCCCACCGCCGGCTTCGTGGCGAAGGTTGACGCGCTGGCGGTGGGCCGCGCCGTGCTGGCGCTGGGCGGCGGCCGTGAGCGGAAGGGCGAGGCCATTGACCACGGCGTCGGTGTCGAGCTGCTGAAAAAACCCGGCGAAGCGGTGGCGGCCGGCGAGGCGGTGCTGCGCATCTACCACCGGGAGGGCCGGGGCCTGGACACCGCCCGGACACTGCTGGACGCTGGCCTGAGCATCAGCGCCGCCGCCCCAACCCCTGAGCCCATGATTCTGGGCCGGGTGAACTGAGAGGGGCTGCCAGCTTTATCGTGGGGAGGAGGGCACGCCTCTCCACTCCATTTTCGTCGCTGCCTCTGACGGACACTCACTGTGTTCGCTTTCATCCTCCCCAACCGCTCTGAGGTCCGCGCTCAGCGTGACCTAGCGGAAATGGACAGCCAGAGGCGTGCCCCTCCCCCGGCTTACGGGAGCCGCAGCGCCTTACAGATAGTGCCCGGTGCGGGCGGCCGAACTGGGGCGGTGCTGGACACGATGACCTGCTCGGTCTTGCCCACATAGCCCTCGCAGCGGGCCAGCTGTTCCAGGTAGGCCGGGTCACTGGCAGCCTGAATGGCGTCTTTGAGCACCCGCACGTCGCCTTCCAGCAGCGCCACCCGGTCCAGCGTCTCACGGGTTTGCGCCGACCAGACCACACTGCGGTAGGCCAGGTGCCCCAGCTGGAAACTCAGCTGCACGATGCCTAGCGCCGCCAGCACGCTGGCCACCATCATGCTCAGGGGCAGGCGCTGAAGGCGCCGCCACCAGACGCGCCGCGCCGGCTGGGGCGGGGGGGGAGTGTCACTCATCTGAACGCCGACCCCACCGTCTGGACAGACGATTCAATCTGGGCAAAGCGAGTAGGAGCACCCGCAGACTGACGGGCATAGAGTGGGCACCTCGGCCCTGTTCCGGGTGGTCAACACAACAGACGGCAGCCCGTATCACGCCCGGCAGCATAGCGTTCCCGCACCCTGCACAGGTGGGAAAAGGGCGGCGGGGCTACACTGGGCCGCATGACTGGGAAGCCTGAGCAGGGCGCGGCCACCGGGCGCGTGCCCGAACTGAACTGGGGCGACGCCCACCACAGCGAGATTCAGCTGCGCTACGGCGATCTGGACGCCATGGGCCACGTCAACAACGCCCGCTACGCCGAATTTCTGGAGGTGGCCCGCCTGGCACTGGCGCGTGATCTGGGCATTGAACTGGCCGGGCGCTCGGTGCTGGCGCGGCTGGAACTGGACTATGTGCGGGATATCCGCCCTGGCCAGCGGGTGCTGATTGAAACGCTGGTCGAGCGCACCGGCCGCACCAGCTGGACCAGCGTGTCCCGGATTCTGGCGGATCAGGTGCCCTGCGCCTTTTCGCGTTCCGTGGTGGTGCGGGTGGACGACCAGGGCCGCCCCGAACCTCTGCCCGAGGAACTTAAGGCCCAGGTGGCCCCGTGGCTGGTCCGCCCGTGAGGGGCCAGGCCGCCTACGAGGACCGCGTGCTGTATCAGGGCGACCCCTGGGTGCGGCTGGATACCCTGCCGCGTCTGCTGGCCGAGGGCTGGCGGCGCACCCTGTCGGCCGGCGGGGTGGTCAGCGTGGTGCGCACGCCCTTTCAGTGGTCCATGAGCAGCCCCGTGATTGAAATTGAAACCGGCGGTTACCTGGGCGACGTGGGCCTGTATGTGCCCGAGGTGCAGCTGCCCGAGGCGCTGGCCCTGCTGGGTCTGGATGAAGACCCGGCGGACGAGGCATAACCCGGCCTCTTCTCGCTGAACCGTTGATCACCCCCCGCCGCCTTTCCAGACGAGCGCGGCGAGCCGTGGAAGCGCTTCGGGTAAAGTTTCGGAAGAGTTTTTCTGTCCTTCTGTCCTGGTGCCCGCCAGCGCGGCGCGCCTTGCCTTTTCTTCTGGAGCGCACATGAGTCAGTCTTTTTCTCCCGAATCCATCAGCATTGGCATTGACGTGGGCGGCACCAAGATCGCCAGCGGCGTGCTGCGCGGCGACGAGCTGCACGACCCCCATGTCGTCCCCACCCCCGAAACAGGCTGGAAGGCCGTGCTGGACGCCATTGCCGGCGAGGTCAGACGCCTTCAGGAGCGCCACCCCGAGGCCCGCCTGATCGGCGTGGGGATTCCGGGACCGCTGAACGCCGACCGCACCCGCGTCAAGTTTGCGCCCAACATCTACGGCTTTACCGATGTGCCGCTGGTGGACGGGTTGCGCGACCGCCTGGGGCAGCGCGCCGTGCTGGAAAATGACGCCAAGGCGGCGGCCCTGGCTGAAGCCCACCTGGGCGCGGCGCGCGGCGCCGAGAGCAGCATTTACGTGACGGTCAGCACCGGCATTGGCTCGGGCATCGTGCTGAACGGGCGCATCTGGCGCGGGCGGCACGGCATTGCCGGCGAGATTGGGCATGTCACCGCCCTACCGGGCGGCCCGGTCAGCGGCGCGGGACTGGACGGCGCCCTGGAAGCGGTGGCGAGCGGCACGGCCATTGCCCGGGATGCCAGTTACGCCCTCAACCGTGACGTGACCACTGCCGAGGCCTTTGGCCTGGCGCAGCAGGGTCATCCCGGCGCCCGGCGGGTGGTCAGCCAGGCCATGCGCCACATCGGCATTGCCCTGGCCGACCTGCAAAAAACCATTGACCCCGAGGTCTTTGTGCTGGGGGGCGGCGTGGCCAGCGTGGGCGACTATTTCTTTCATGGTGTGCAGGCGGCGGCCGACGAATACGCGCAGGGCTTTGCGCCCGTCACCATCCGCCGCGCGCAACTGGGCGGCAACGCGGGCGTGATTGGCGCCGCGCTGGCCGCCCGCCACGGGTAAGGGGGCGTGGACGCCCTGCTGACGGCGGCCGAACACTACGCCCGCCCCTTTTACGCCGAGCCCCACCGGGCCTATCACAATGCGGCGCATGTGGAGGCGGTGCTGGACGCGCTGCGCCGCCGGGGCGTCCTCTCCCCCACCCTGGCCCTGGCCGTCTGGGGCCACGACCTGATCTACGATCCGCGCGCGGGCGACAACGAGGCCCGCAGCGCCCAGGTCTTTGGCGAGTGGCTGACCGAACAGGACGCCGACCCTGCTCTGGTGGCCGAGGTCCGTACACTGATTCTGGCGACCCAGCACAAAGCCCTACCGGCCACACGCGACGAAGCACTGCTGGTGGACGCTGACCTGAGCGTTCTGGGGGCCGCTCCCACCGACTTCGCGGCCTACGATCAGGCCATCCGGCAGGAATACCACCACGTGCCAGGGCCGCTGTACCGCCTGGGCCGACGCAAGGTCCTGCAAAGCTTCCTGAAGCGGGAGCGAATTTTCTCGACGCCGGAGTTCGCAGAGCTGGAAGCGTCATCAAGGGCGAACCTGGCCGGGGCGGTGGCCAGGCTGTAGAGCGAATCGGGTCTGGTGCGTTTCAAAATCGGCACAGCACCGGGCTACCAACCCCAGGCTTAGAGGAGCCTCCTGCTCCTGTCGCTCGGCTGCGCCGCTTCCCAAGCCTGCTGGAAATGAATCGTTGACACCAACAGGTCAACCAGAGTCCATAGCAAAACGCCCCCAGGACAGGCCTGGGGACGCTGGGGGCGAAGAAAGTTTTAGTCGGCCGCAGAGCCGTGGTTGCCGCTCTGGGCGTCCTGCTTGCTGGCCTTCTGGCCTTTAGCCTTGGCCTCAATCTTGGCCTTGATCTTCTTCTGGGTGTAGCTGGCTTCGCGCTCGCGCTGGTCCAGCACACTGCGAATAAAGCGGATGTCATCCTCGATACCGGGAATGACGATCTGCTCCAGGGCGTTCACACGCCGGCTGGTCTTCTTGATTTCCTCGCCGATGCGGCGCAGCTTCGTTTCGGTCGCCGCGACCTTGACGATGGCTTCCATCACACCGCCGAAGTCGGTCGCCGCCTGAATCGTGCGTGCGCCAACATTGATCGGGCTGAACGTAGCACTCTGACCCCGCTCAGGGATGCTGATGCGGGGCACCTTCACGCCGTAGACGCTGTCAATCTGCATATCCACGGTGTAATCGCTGCTGCCCGCAAGGCTCAGGCTCTCAACGGCTTCCGGGCTGTCCCAGGCCTTGGCCCCGAACAGGCTGGTGTAGGCGCCCTTGCTGACGCCCGACAGCTGCTCGCGGGCGGCCAGCGCGTCTTTGACCAGGGCGAAAAACTCACCGATCAGGGCGTCGCGCTTGCGCTTGAGCAGGTCGGCGCCGCCGGACGCCGTCTTGAGGCCGGCCTTGCTGGCCAGCAGGGCACTGCGGGTGGGGCTAATCTGTCCTGCCATACATATTCACCTCCCAGGTGGGTGAAGTTGGGAAGGACAGAGCGCCCCTCCCATCTGGGTCTAGGTTAGCCCATGCTCCGGCTGCCCTTCCACATCTCGTCCATCTTGGTGCCGTAGTACTTGTCGATGGAGTCCTTGGACACGCGGGTCAGCTGGCTCTGGGGCAGCTTGGAGAGAATGCCCCAGGCGACCGTCAGGCTGTCTTCGATGCTGCGGTCCTGGCCACCTTGACCAATGAAGTACTGCTCGAAATCATCGGCAAAGCGCAGGTACAGCTTGTCGGTGTCGGTCAGGGCGTCTTCACCCGTGATGGCCACCAGCTTGCGCAGGTCCAGCCCGTTGGCGTAGGCCGCGAACAGCTGGTCCGAGATGTTTTTGTGGTCGGCGCGGGTCTTGCCCTTGCCGATGCCGTTGCCTTGCAGGCGGCTGAGGCTGGGCAGCGGGTTGATCGGGGGAAACACGCCCTTGGAGTTCAGGGTGCGGTCCACCACAATCTGGCCTTCGGTGATGTAACCGGTCAGGTCGGGGATGGGGTGGGTAATGTCGTCGTCGGGCATCGAGAGGATCGGCACCTGGGTCACCGAACCGGGCTTGCCGTCCACCACGCCGGCGCGCTCGTACAGGCTCGCGAGGTCGGTGTACATATAGCCGGGGAAGCCGCGGCGGCCTGGAATCTCTTCGCGGGCCCCGCCGATTTCACGCAGCGCCTCGCAGTAGTTCGTCAAGTCGGTCAGGATCACCAGCACGTGGTAGCCGTGCTCGAAGGCCAGGTACTCGGCGGTGGTCAGGGCCATGCGGGGGGTCAGCAGACGCTCCACGGCGGGGTCGTCGGCCTTGTTCAGGAACAGCACGCTGCGGGCCAGCGCGCCGGTGCGCTCGAATTCCTGCGTGAAGAACGACACTTCGCGCTGGGTCAGGCCCATCGCCGCAAACACCACGGCGAAGTCGCCTTCGTGACCGGGCACCTTGGCCTGACGGGCAATCTGCGCGGCCAGCTCGTTGTGGGGCAACCCCGAGCCCGAGAAAATCGGGAGCTTCTGGCCACGAATCAGGCTGGTCTGCACGTCAATGGTGGAGATGCCGGTCTGAATGAACTCTTCGGGCTTGGCGCGGGCGGCCGGGTTCATGGCCTGGCCGTTGATGCTCAGGCGCTTTTCCGCAACCACTTCGGGCAGGCCGTCAATGGGGCGGCCCAGGCCGTCAAAGCGGCGGCCGATCATTTCCTTGCTGACGCCCAGGCGGGCCACGTCTTCCACGAGGCTGACCGAAGCGGTTGCCAGGTCCAGACCACGGGTTTCCTCGAACACCTGAATCACGGCGTTCTGGTCGGTCACGCTGATGACCTGACCGCCACGGACGCGGCCCGAGCCGTCTTTGATGTTCACGATGGCGCCGTAAGCCAGGTCGCTGGCCGCGTTCACGAACAGCAGCGGACCCGAGATGTACGCGACGTCGTTGTATTCCTTCTGAAGAAGGGTCACGCTTTCACTCCCTTGAAGGTGGTGTGCAGCTCGTCCATCACGCCTTCGCCGTAGGCCATGAACTCATTTTCATGGACGTAGCGGGCGCGGGCCAGCTTCTCGATGACAGGGTTCTGAATGATCTCGTCGATGGTCGCGCCGCCCTTGAGGGCCGTGTCGGCTTCGTCGTAGAACTTCAGGAACATCTTCATCAGGCCGTAGTTTTTGGGCATGGAGGCCGAGGCGTCCACCGGGTCAAAGCCGTTTTGCTGCAGGAAGTCCTGGCGCAGCATGCGGCCCGCCTCAATAATCAGGCGCTCGTTGTCCTGCAGCGCGTCGGGGCCCACCAGCTGCACCACTTCTTGCAGGGCGGCTTCCTGCTGCAACAGGTTGCCGATGCGCTGGCGCAGTTCGGGGAAGTCCTCGCCGACGTTTGCCCGGTACCACTTGTCCAGGATCGGCGTGAACAGGCTGTAGGAGCCGTTCCAGTTGATCGCGGGGAAGTGGCGGCGGCGGGCCAGGCCCGCGTCCAGACGCCAGAAGGCGCCGGTAATACGCAGGGTAGCCTGGGTCACGGGCTCGGACATGTCGCCGCCGGCGGGGCTCACGGCGCCGATCACGGACACCGCCCCGTCTTCACCGGCCAGGGTCGTTACGGCCCCGGCGCGCTCGTAGAAAGCCGCCAGCTTGGCGCCCAGGTAGGGCGGGTAGCCTTCTTCGGCCGGCATTTCTTCCAGGCGGGAGCTGATTTCACGCAGCGCCTCGGCCCAGCGGCTGGTGGAGTCGGCCATCAGCGACACGCTGTAGCCCTGGTCGCGGAAGTACTCGGCCAGCGTGATGCCGGTGTACACCGAGGCTTCACGGGCGGCCACCGGCATGTTCGAGGTGTTGGCGATCAGGATGGTGCGGTGCATCAGGGGCCCGCCGGTCTTGGGGTCTTCCAGTTCGGGGAATTCCACCAGCACGTCGGTCATCTCGTTGCCGCGCTCGCCGCAGCCCACGTACACCACGATGTCTGCGTTGCCGTACTTGGCCACCGACTGCTGGGTCACGGTCTTGCCCGAGCCGAAGGGTCCGGGAATCGCCGCGGCGCCGCCCATGACCAGAGGGAACAGCACGTCCAGAATGCGCATCCCGGTCAGGAACGGCAGGCTGGGGTCGAGCTTCTTCTGGACAGGACGGGGCGCGCGCACGGGCCAGTAGTGGGCCAGGCGCAGCTTGGTGCCGTCTTCCAGTTCCGCGATGGTGTCGTCAATGGTGTAGTCGCCAGCGGGCGCCACCATGCGCAGCTTGCCCCGCACTTCGGGGGGCGTCAGGATCTTGTGGGTGAAGGAGAATTCGGGGACCGTGCCCAGAATGCTGGAGCCCGTCACGCTGTCGCCGGCCTGCACGCTGGGCGTGAAGGCCCACTTCTGGGTGCGGTTGAGGCTGCTCACTTCGATGCCGCGCGCGATAAAGTCGCCCGAGGCTTCACGGATCTTGTCCAGGGGACGCTGAATGCCGTCGTAGATGCCGTTGAGCATCCCTGGCCCCAGTTCCACGGACAGGGGCAGCCCGGTAGTTTCCACCGGCTCGCCCACGGTCAGGCCCGAGGTGTCTTCATACACCTGCACGAAGGCGGTGTTGCCGTCCAGGCGAATAATCTCGCCCACGAGGCGCTCCTGGCCCACGCGCACGATGTCGTACATCTTGGCACCGTACATGCCGTCCGCAATCACGGCCGGCCCGGCGATGCTCTGCACGACGCCCTTTTGCTGTTGCGTCATTTAAGTCTCCTTGAGAAGAGGTCGAAAAGGCTTTGGGGTCTCAGAGTCTAGGGAAGAAGACACACCGCATTTGTGGTCTCGTCCTTAGACCCTTTGACCGTCTAGCGCTTTGACATCTTTACAGTTTGATATCGAACCCAATCGTGTCGCGCACCAGTTTGCCCATGTAGGCCTTGGCGTCCACCGTATCGGGGTTAAAAGCGTCTTTCAGGCTGGGAATCGGCAGCAGGATCGGCAGGTCACGGCCACGCATCACGCGGGCCGTGGCGGTGGCCGGGTCCGGAATCAGGCCGGTGTCCACGGCCACCAGGCCGTAGTCCCCTTCCGTGATCAGGCGTTCCAGTTCGCGCTGGGCGGCCTCGGGGGTGGTGTCTACCACCTCGGCGCCGGCCAGGCGGAAGCCCGTGGCGGTTTCGTGGTCGGTCAGAACGACGACTTTACGCACCTTCCAGCTCCTTTGCCAGCTCGTCCTTGCTCAGGCCGTAGTACTTGGCGCGGCCGATCAGGCGCATGCGGGCAATCTCCTGCTCCTTGCGGCGCAGGTAGTCCAGCGCCACGCCGGGGCCCAGCGCGTCAGCCATCGCCACGTTGCGGCTGGCTTCGTCCAGCAGACGCCGGGCAATGGCTTCGGCTGTCCCCAGGTCCACGGCCTCGGTCACAGCCTGCAGATCCTGGGCCGACACGCTGTTGTCCCCACCGGCAATACGCAGGAAGTCGCTCTCGGTGACGTCCCGCCCGCCCGGAATGAAGTACCGGGCATTCGGGGCGCCGCCGCGCAGCTGGCGCGCGATCAGCAGGTTGCGAATGTCGATCTCGCGGGTAAAGTAGCGCCGCACGTTGGTGCCGCGTACGCCCGCCAGCACCGCGCGGTAATAGCCCTGGTCCAGGGCCACTTCGAGGTCTAGCAGGCTGCTGGCCCCGCCCGCCACAGCGGCGCGCAGAATCTGGCCGATCTTGCCCCCGGCCACCGACAGCGTCTGGGCCAGGCTGGGCACATCCGCGCTCTGGGCCGCGCCTTGCAGCACCGGCCAGGGGATGGTGCCGGCGGGAATCAGACCGGCGACGATGTCGTCGGCCTGGCGGCCCGTCAGCACGCCGCGCACCAGCGTCTTGACGTTTTGCAGGTCGTAGCGCAGCAGCAGGGCTTCGATTTCACGGGCGGGTTGCCCGGTGGCAATCGAGCGCAGGTGCGCCACCGAGCGCAGGTAGTTGCGGCTCAGGGCCTCGTCCAGCTGACCCAGGCCCGCGCCCTGGGCGGTGGCGTCGCCCAGGTCCTCGCGCAGCGGCGTCTCGCTGATCTGCCTCAGGAATTCCTGGTAGTTCACGGTGCTGGCGGCTTCATCCAGCGCCCGCGACTCGACCAGGGCGGTGCGCATCATGCGCACGCGGCCGTTGATATACCCGTAGGGGTTATTCACTGCTTTCCCCCTTTACTGCTCGGCGAGCAGGCGGGACACCTGGGCGCTCAGGTCGGCGCGGCCAGCGTTCAGACGACCCAGGAGGGTGTTCTGCACGCTGGTCTTGCCGCCTTCGCCCACCAGGCGCACGCCCGTCTTGACCTGCTCGTTGACGCGCACGTCCAGCGAGCGGCCCAGCTGGGCCAGGGCCTGATGCACGGCCGCGTGCTCGGCGCTGGCGGCCTCAACCACCTGGGCGCTTGGCAGGGCCTGCAGGCCCTCGTCAATCAGGCGAGCGAGAATCTGCGGATATTCAGCGACGGTCGTGACCTCTTGCAGGGTCTGTTCAGCGGCCTGGAAGGCCTGAACCTGCAGGGTATCGCCCGCCGAGAGGCGCTGGGCGTTGGCATCCAGGTCAGCCGCGCTGCGCGCGCGGGTCAGACCGGCAGCGTAGTCGCTTTGCAGGGCGCGCTGGCGGCTGTCGACCATGGTGCGGGCGCGTTCCTGCGCCTGGGCTACGATCTGGTCCGCACGGGCCTGCCCATCGGCGCGAATGCGCGCGATTTCGCCCTGAATTTCGGTTTCGAGAATGTCACCTAGGCTCATGGCGACCTTAACCGCGCAGCAGGAAGAAGCCGACGAAGCCGAAGATCACCAGGGTTTCCGGGATGAAGAACCAGATGGCCATCTGACCGAACTTCTCGGGGCGCTCGGCCACGACGCCAGCGGCGGCGGCGCCGATGGGGCCCTGCGCCAGACCGGTGCCCACGGCGCCCAGGCCCAGGGCCAGACCGGCGCCGATGGCCTTGAGGCCCGCAGCGGTGGCGCCGGCGTCGCCGCCCGCAGCAGCTTCCTGCGCGAAGGCAGAGCCGAACAGGGTCATGGCGGTGAGGGCGGGCAGGTACTTGGCAGCGGCAAAAGCAGTGTTTTTCATGTGATTCCTCCGGAACTTATTTACGGGCAGCGGGGGCGAAAGGCGAGTAGCGGACGCCGGTTTCCTGGTAGAAGCCGGTGGGATTGAGATACTCGACCCAGACCAGACGGATGGGCTGCATGACGTGGCCCAGGATGGTCAGGACGAACAGGAAGGTATGCACCAGGATGCCCAGCACGATGCCAAATAGCGGCCCAATGATCGGCAGCACGCCGCCCAGACCCCAGCCGACATCGGTGGCGAGGTTGGCCAGAATGGCGGCCGCCACACCCACCGCGAACAAACGGGTAAAGGAGATGATGTTGCCGCCGTTGGACAGCAGCTCGATGAGCATCAGCGGCGTCTTGCTGGCAATCAGGCCCACGACGAAGACCACGAAGCCGACCAGCATGACCAGCACGAGGGGATCAGCGAAGTTGCCCAGCGCGCCGAAGTTCTGGCCCGCCTTAGAGATGTAGGCCAGCAGAATCAGCCCCACCAGGCCGCCCAGCATGCCCACCGCTTCCCAGAAGTGGTGCATGTGCTTGTGCTTCCAGGTCAGCTGCGCCTTGAGGCCCCAGCTCCACAGCATGAAAATCACGCCCACGGCGATGCACAGCAGCATGATGGTGTTCGAGAAGTCCGACTGCACACGCGGGAAGATGATGGGAATCAGGCCCTTGAGGTGGCCTTCTTCCTGCAGGTGTTCAATGGTCAGTTCGCTGAACTGCACGCCCCAGACCCGCTGAATCAGGGCCGGATCGTAGAAGAAGACATGCAACTTTTCCAGCACGTTGCCGAAGAATTCGCCGGTGGCCACGCCCCAGGCAATCGCCCAGAGCGACATGGTGCGCAGCACCACGCCCACGCGCTTGAGGGTCGCGGGGTCCAGGGTGATGCCCAGCAGGCCAATCGGCAGGCTCTCGCCGCGGCGCGCCTTGCCCAGGCCCCAGAGGGCCGCCAGCAAGAAGACCAGACCAAAGCCGATGTCCGCGACGATAAAGCCGAAGAACAGGGGGAAGAACCACGCCACGATCCACGAAGGATCGAAGGTGCCGTACTTGGGCGGGTCCGAGATGTTCAGCATGAACTCAAAGTTCTCGGTGTAGCTGCTGTTTTTCAGCTGCACCGGCACCCCGTCGCCGTGGTGGGCGTCCACAGGATGCAGCTCGAAGGTCGCGCTGTTCTTGAAAGGTGCGAGGACGCCCTGCAGGTCGGCCACGCGGTCTGCCGGGACGTAGCCCTGCAGCACGAAGCCGTACTTGCCACGTGCCGTCTGGGCGCGGGCGTCATCGATGCCCACGCGGTCGGCCAGAGCGTCACGGATGGCCGCCAGCAGCGGGCCGTGTTGCTTGGCCAGGGCACCCTTCTCGGCCTGGACCTGCTCCAGCGCCTGGGGCGCGGTGCGGGTAACCTGCTCAAAGGCCGCAGCCACTTCGGACAGCGGCAGGCGCTCGAAGCGGCCCGGCAGGCGCAGTTCGCCCAGGCGGGCCTTGCCCAGCGCCACGCGGGCGCGGTCGCGCTCGGTGCGCAGCACCGCCACCACCACAGCGGTCAGGCGGTCGCTGACGCGCTCCGTCCCCAGGGCAAAGCGCCCTGGAAGCTCGGCTTCCAGGGCGTTCTGAGCCGCCTGCAATTCAGCGGCCGTTTCCACGGTCAGGGGCAGCAGGCTCAGGCGCGCGCTGCGGTCCAGGCCACCCGCCGCGCGGGCCAGGGCAGAGACGACCTCGCCGTAGCTGCGCTGGGTGTCCAGATCGGCGCGCAGCTCGGCTTCGCGCTCACTCAGGGCCGCCGCAGGACCGGCGGCCTGCTCGACCACGGCGCTCCACTCGCTTTCAGCGGGCAGGGCGGCGCGGGTTGCGCGCGAGGCGTCCAGTTCCCCCAGGGTGCTTTCGGCGCGGGCGAGCAGACGCTCGGTGTCACGCCGCTCTTCGGCGGCCTGGCCCGACAGGGGCCCACTCTGAAAACCCTGGGCTTCCAGGGGCACGATATGCAGCACGCCCGCTTGTTGCAGGGCTTGCATGACCGCGCGGCTGTCACTTTGACGGCCGGCGACCACCACCTGCTGCATGGGGTTGATCACGGGAGCACCGCCCTCATGATCGTGTCCACGGCCTGCGCCAGCTTGCCCTCGGCGCGCGCGCGGGTCTGCGCGGCGTCCGACTGCGCCTGGGTGCGGGCCGTGTCACGGATCGACAGCATCTCTGCCGAGAGCTTCTGCTCGTGCTCGGCCTGCATGGCCTTGACCTGAGCTTCTGCATCCCGCAGGATGCCGGCGGCCTGCGCCTCGGCAGCGTCCACGGCCTGCTGCGCCTGGGTGCGCGCCGCTTCGATCTGCGCGTCCAGCGCCGCTTCACGGCTGGCCAGCTCACTTAAGACTCGACTTGAGACGTCCAAAACTCACTCCTCCTTTCCCTTCGTGACTCAAGCACCCCGGTCAAGCGCCCCATGAACGTCATGGGGTGTGGCGGGGGTGCGGTGAGTTTTTCGGTGGCCCGACCCTGGTAACCGTTGTGTCAGACTCGGGGCCCATCGTAACACAGCCCCCCAAGGCCCCCGGTAGGTCAAGCGTCCCTGAACGCCGATCACACGGGGGTCAGGCGTCTGAAACTTAGCAGTGAAAGTGCCCTGTCCTGGGCCTGGCGCCCAGAGGCCCACGCCGCCTGCGGCCCGCCCCTCCCCCTGCAGCACCCAACAGAAGCTGGCCCCCGGGATGCGGTCGGGGGCCAGCGGACGTGGAGGGGCAAAGAGGAAGGGGCCGTGCAGAAGAGCGGCGAGGAAGGAGTGCGGCTCAGTCGCCGCCCACGAACACGGGGGCACCCAGGCCGGTTTCACTGTCCGAGTAGCCCTGCTCGCTGTGGGCGCTGACATCCATGCCGGCAACCTCCTGACTGGCCGGCACGCGCAGCGGGGTCACCAGACCCACCAGTTTGAGTAGCACGAACGAGCCGACCCCGGTGTAGGCCACGGCGGCGCCCACACCCAGCAACTGAATCAGCAGCTGCTCGCCCACGGGCCTACCGGCCCCGGTGGTCCAGGCCAGGGCGCCCGTCAGGACAGCGCCCACGATCCCGGCGACCCCGTGGCAGGCAAAGACGTCCAGCGCGTCGTCGGCGCCCAGGCGGTGCTTGAGCTGCACGGCACCGAAACTGGCGGCGGCGCCCAGCACGCCCACCAGCACGGCGGCGGCGGGGCTGACAAAGGCGCAGGCGGGGGTAATGGCGACAAGGCCCACAACCAGGCCGGTGGCGGCGCCCACGGCGGTGGGTTTGCCGGCGCGCATGCTTTCCAGGCCCAGCCAGGTCAGCATGGCGGCGGCGGGGGCCACAAGGGTCGTGAGAAAGGCCAGGGCGGCCGTCTGATTGGCTGCCAGGGCGCTGCCCGCGTTAAAGCCCATCCAGCCGAACCACAGCAGGCCCGCGCCCAGCAGCACGAACGGCACGTTGTGGGGAATGTGCACGGCCCTGGGGTAGCCCAGGCGGGCGCCCAGCACCGTGGCGGCCACCAGCCCACTGACCCCGGCGGCAATGTGAATAACGGTGCCGCCCGCGAAATCCAGGGCGCCCAGCTTGAACAGCCAGCCGTCACTGCTCCAGACCCAGTGGGCCAGCGGCGAGTAAATCAGCAGGCTCCAGAGGCCCCCAAACAGCAGGAAGGCCCCAAAGCGCATGCGCTCGATCACGGCGCCGCTGATGAGCGCCATGGCAATGATGGCGAACATGGCCTGAAACGCCGCAAAGACGTAGGTGGGAATGGTGCCGGTCAGGCCATTACTCAGGCCCGACAGCCCGGCGTTGACCAGGGTGCCCACCAAGTCGCCGCCGCCGGGCCCAAAAGCGATGGAGTAGCCGGCCAGCAGCCACAGCACGCCCACCAGGCCAATGGACACCACACTCATCATCATGGTGTTCAGCACGCTCTGGGTGCGGCTGAGGCCCCCGTAGAAAAAGGCCAGGCCCGGCGTCATCAAGAGCACCAGCGCCGAGGCCACCAGCATCCAGGCGGTGTCGCCGGTGTTCAGGGTCGGCGCTTCGGTTTGCGCCAGGGCGCTGGCCCCCAGGAGGGGCAGCAGGGCAAGAGCAGTTCTCAGGTTCATGTGGGGCCTCCTGTCAGGCGGGGCTCAGCCGGGTTTCGGTCACGGGGGTCAGGGCGGCGGCGTCGCGCTCGCCGGTGCGGATGCGGTACACCTGCTCCAGCGGCTGAACGAAAATCTTGCCGTCACCGACCTCGCCGGTGCGGGCGCCTTTACAGATGGCCTGGATGGCGGCCTCGACAAATGGCTCGCTGACGGCCATGCGAATTTCGACCTTGTCGCGGAACTCGACCATCACGCGGGTGCCCCGGTAATGCTCGATGACCTCCTGTTCGCCGCCGTGTCCACTGACGCGCGACAGCGTGATGCCGCTGATGCCCGCCTGAAACAGCGCCTCTTTGACCTGCTGGACCCGTTCGGGCCTGATGACCGCCGTGACCATTTTCATGGCGTCTCCTTTTTCGCACTCAATTTGCAGCGCTCGCATCCCTGCATACCGCGAGTGTACGGATAGCCATGCAAAGTGTCAAAATTATTTTATCTATTTGACTAGATTTTTGGGAACATTTTGCAATTTGAGCAGCAGTTACCGCTTCAGGTCAGAGCCGACCGTGCGCCAGACCTCCCCTTTTCCAAACAAGCTGAAAAAAGGAGGCCTGCTGGGGCCTCCTCTTTCACTTGGGGGTTCAGATCGGTCGCGGGCGCCTGCGCATTCGGGTCCAGAAGCGGTAGGCCACGACCACCAACGCCACGAGCAAGATGACGGCCAGCAGCGGCACGAAGACGGCCAGCACGCTCAGCAGCAGACTGGTGCCGTCCTCCAGGCCACTGACCACCGGGTTGGCCAGGCCGCCCGTCGTGGCGGTGGCGACTGGACGCGCCGCTGTGCGCGTGGCATGAACGCCGCCCGCCACCAGCAGTCCCAGCGCCATGCTGAGCGCCGGGGGCACATCGGCCACGCCGGTCTGGGCGGCAAACAGGACAGCGCCCGCCGCCGTGTTCACCACGCCGCCCAGCAGATGCAGCGCGTGGTCCACCCCCGGAATCTTGTCGCCCACGAAGTCCAGGGCGCCAATCACCGCCACCCCCAGCAGCACCCAGGTGTTGCCCAGCAGGTCAAAGGGAGCCGCCAGGTCCATGACCCCAAACCGGGAGAGCAGCCCCACCAGCAGCAGCGGAATATAGGCGTTCAGGCCCGCCGCACCCGACAGGCCCAGCGAGGACAGCAGCCCAGAGAGGAGTTCCATACCTGCTCTATTACGCGCCCGCGCTCCTCCCCGTTGCCCCCACAGGCCTGAAGCGAATCTTGACGCTTGGCCTCCTAGCCCAGGTACGCCAGCAGCAGCGCGCGCCCAGCAGCGAGGTCGTCGGTGTGGACGGCCTCGACCACCGTGTGGATATAGCGCGTGGGGAGGCTGAGGGTCAGGGTAGGCACGCCGCCTCTGCTGCGCTGAATGGCCGCGCCGTCGGTGCCGCCCAGCGCCAGCACTTCAAGCTGAGCGGGAATGCCCTGGGCCTGCGCCAGATCCCAGAACTCATCAACCAATTTCCGGTGGGAAATCATGGTGGAGTCAAACACCTTGATGCCGATGCCTTCGCCCAGCCGGGTCACCGCCTCGTCGGGGGCCACGCCAGGGGTGTCCACCGCCAGGGTGACGTCCAGGCCAATGCCCACCGTGGGCTGCACGCCATACGCCGCCGTGATGGCGCCGCGCAGGCCCACCTCTTCCTGGGTGCTGAACACCGCGATCACCTCGTGCCGGGGAGGGGCGCCTTTCAGGGCGCGCAGGGTTTCGAGCAGCAGAAAGACGCTGGCGCGGTCGTCCATCGCCTTGCCGCAGACCAGGCGCCCCACGCGGCGGGCGGTCTGGTCGAGGGTCACCATGTCGCCCACCCGCACCTGGGCGCGGACCTCATCGGCGCTGAGGCCGAGGTCAATGAAGAACTCCTTGACCTCGGGAATCTTTTTGCGTTCCTCAGGGCTGGCGATATGCACCGGCTTGCCGCCCGGCGTCAGCAGGCCGGGCAGCGCGCCGCCCCGCGCATGGACGGTGACGTTCCGGGCAAAGAGGTTACGGGTGTCAAAGCCGCCCAGGGCCTGCACGCGCAAGAAGCCCTGATCGTCAATAAACCGCACCAGAAACCCGATCTCGTCCATGTGGGCCGAGACCATGACGCGCTCGGGCACCTGGCCTTCTGCGGCGGGCCGGGCGGCGCGGCGGGCGATGACGTTGCCCAGGGCGTCGACCCGCACCTCGTCGGCCAGGCCGTCCAGTTCGCGCAGCACAAAGTCGCGCACCGCGTCCTCCTGACCGGGAACGCCGGGCAAGTCAGACAGCGTCATCAGCACGTCCAGGCGCAGTTCAGGCAGAGGCTGGGCCGGGGTCTGTTCCGGCTGGGCGGTCTTGTTCGCCTTCTTTTTCGGTTGTGGCACGGGGCTCAGTATGCGCCGGGCTGGGCGCAGGCGCGGGAGGTTTCGGGCGCAGGTCGGTGCTGTTGTAAGCCTGCTGGGCCTCGGCCAGTCCAGATGCAGCCCAGGTTTCGGCGGCGTTGGCCCCCAGGCGCACCAGCTCTGCCAGGGGGGCGGCTTCGTCCTCTCGCCACTTGCTCAGCACCCAGTCGCTGACAGCCCAGCCGGCAGGCGGGCGCGAAATCCCGATTTTCAGCCGGGCAAAGTCCTCGTGGCCCAGCAGCCGGATGATGTCGCGCAGGCCGTTTTGCCCCCCGTGCCGCCCGCCCAGCCGCACCTTCAGGAGCCCAAAGGGGCTGTCGAGGTCGTCTTGCAGCACCAGCAGGTCGGGGCCCTCCAGTTTGTAAAACGACATCAGCGGCACCACGGCCTTCCCCGCCGCGTTCATAAAGGTCTGCGGCTTGACCAGCAGCACCTTGACGCCGGGCGCTGGCCCCAGGCGAAGCTCGGCGACCTCGGCGTCCTTGCCTTCTTTGCGCCAGGCGGTTCCGGTGCGGCGGACCAGTTCGTCAGCCACCAGCCAGCCCACGTTGTGCCGGGTCTGGGCGTACCCGCTGCCCGGATTGCCCAGCGCGGCCATCAGCTTCAAGTTAAGCCTCCAGGCCGCTGAGCAGTTCCCGCCACTTCGCCTCGGTTTCGCGCACGCGGGCGTCGCCTTTGGCGCGGCCATAACCGGCGCGGAACTCGGCAAAGCGGGTGTCGGTGTCGGCAAACAGCAGGCCCAGCGCCTGACGCACGTCACTGAGGTTGCGCTCGGTCAGCGGCGTGTCCTTGGCGTCCAGCACCTCGTCCAGCGTGGCCATCAGGCCCGACAGGGGGCGCAGCCACTGAAACTGTGGGTGGTTCATCACCAGCGAATACAGCTCGAAGGGACCGCCCACAGGGCCGTGCATGAATTCGTATTCCCCTTTGGCAAAGTCCAGCAGCGCCGAGTGAAAGTGCCGCAGCGCCGGAGCCAGGGCCGTCAGTTTTGTGCGGAGAGTAGCGTCGGTCATGGGGCCAGGGTAGCAAGGCGGGCGATTTCGGTTGAGCCACTCGGAAGAACCGGTTCAGTTCCCAGGTGGAAAGGCCCCTGCGCCTCCCCCACTGGCCGCCTCTACCAGCCCCATGTTCCCGGCTCCCCTTTGAACGGCCCCACCACGTCCGGCGTGATCCAGCCGCCGTAAAAGCCGCCCGGCTGCGGCAAGGCAGGCACGCCATCCACCCGGCATTCGTCCATGCGCCCGGCATACACCGCCACGGCGCCGGCCAGCGCGGCAAAAACGAGCGTAGGCCGCTCGTAACTCCAGCCCGCCGCAACCTCGGTGCGGCTCCCGGCGCTCAGCGTCCAGTACGAGGCTTCGCCCTTCCACTCGCAGACGCTGCGGCCCGGCGCGGGTGACAGCAGGCCGGCCACAAAGGCCGCGCGGGGCAGGTAGTAGGTGGGCGGATGGCTGGTTTCCAGCACGCGAAAGCCGGCGGTGGTGTCGGCCACCAGCACGCCGCCCAGCCAGACCTGCAAGCGGCGGGGCGTGCTTTCCAGACGGGGCGGGCGCGGGTAGGCCCAGACACTTTCCTGGCCTGGGCCAGGCGGGATGGGGCGAGGCGGCATACGGGGAGAGTGGCGCGAAGTAGGGAGGAATGCCGTCAGAGAGCTTACGAAGAGGGCGTGGCGGCGAAGGCAGTGGCGGCTGTCTCCCGTGCCCAGCCGGCCCTGAGGTCAGTCGGTGCGGGCTTTCAGGCCCTCATGCGCTCGCTGCTGGCCCTCAAAAAACAGGGCGCCCGTGAGGGGCTCAACCGACCGCCCCTTTCGGTCCAGCTCGGAACGCACCCTGGAAAACTGCACCAGCAACCAGATGGGCATGCCGATCAGGACAGCTAGAATCAGGACAGTGGACATGCACTAGATTACCAGGCTGGCTGATGCCCCGCCCCCACAGAGGGCCGGCACCACGCGCCTTCTCAAGGCTGTCGCAATTGATGCAGGCTGCTGTTGTCTCGGCTCAGCGCCTGAACGCTTGGCTGTGACGAGACCGTTGGCCTGCATGAAATACAGGGGGCGCTGACCCACCAACCCTGCCGGGGAAAACCACGGCGAAACCCAGAGTCCCGCGCTACGCTGCCCCATGCCTCTGCCCGACGCGCCGCTGACCCTGGACACCGCCATCAATCTGGCCGACATCGAAGCGTTGGGCCGCGCCCAGCTGGACCGCAACGCGCTGGAATACTACGAGAGCGGCGCCAACGACGCACTGACCCTGCGCGAGAACCGCGCCGCCTACCACCGGCTGCGGCTGCGCCCGCGCGTGCTGGTGGACGTGTCTCAGATTGACACCCGCACCGAGGTGCTGGGCCTGCCGCTGCAAAGCCCCATCGGCATTGCGCCCAGCGCCTTTCACGGCCTGGCGCACCCAGACGCCGAACTGGCCACCGCCCGCGCTGCGGCGGCGGCTGGCAGCGTCATGACCCTCAGCACCTTTTCCAACACGTCCATTGAAGAGGTGGGCGCGGCGGCGGCCGGACGGCTGTGGTTTCAGCTGTACCTGTGCGCTGACCGCCAGCTCAGCCGCGACGTGATTGCGCGGGCCGAGGCGGCGGGCGCCCGCGCCCTGGTGTTTACCGTGGACGCTCCCTACCTGGGCCGGCGCGAGGCGAACGAACGTCACCGCTTTGCCCTGCCGCCTCACCTACACGCGCCCAACGTGGGCACCCGCGAAACGCTGGCACAGGTAGAAACCGACACAGGCTCTCAGCTGGCCAACTATTTTCAGAATCTGGTGGACAAGACCTTTACCTGGGACGACCTGGCCTGGCTGCGTGCCCAGACCCGCCTGCCGATGGTGCTGAAAGGCATTCTGACGGCCGAGGACGCCGCGCTGGCGGCTGAGCACGGCTGCCACGTCTGGGTCAGCAACCACGGGGGGCGGCAGCTGGACAGCGCGGTCAGCAGCCTGGAGGCCCTGCCGGAAGTGGTGGACGCCGTGGCGGGCCGCACCGAGGTTTACTTGGACGGCGGCGTCACGCGCGGCACCGATGTCCTGAAGGCGGTGGCGCTCGGCGCCCGCGCGGTGTTTCTGGGCCGGGCGGCGCTGTGGGGCCTGGCGGCCGGCGGCGAGGCCGGGGTGGCCCGCACCCTGGCGCTGCTGCACGACGAATTCCGGCTGGCCCTGGCGCTGTGCGGCAAGCCAACTGTGGCCGCGCTGGGGCCAGAGGTGGTGCGGAGGTAAGTGGGCAGTGGGGAGTGGATGAACCGGCGTGCCATCTGGGGGGCCTACCGCCCGGACTGCATCCGAGGAGCAGGCGAACCCTCTCCCCGCAAAGCGCCGCAAGACCGGGCACCTCACGCTGCGTGGCGCGAGGTGCCCCTTCTCACAGCGACTGTGTGGCAAGCTTTTTTCCACTGACCACTTCCCACTCACCACTCTCTATAGCTCTGTATTCATCGATTGCACCAGGGCATTCAGGGCTTCAGGCGGCGCGGGGCGGCCCGTCAGGTACCCCTGCACCACCTCGCAGCCCAGGTCACGCAGGGCGGCCAGCTGCGCCCCAGTTTCCACGCCCTCGACCACCACGCGCAGCTGGAGGCCGCGTGCCAGGGCCAGCAGCGCGCCGACGACCCGCTGGTCCAGCGCCGAATCGGCCACGCCGGTAATCAGCGAGCGGTCCAGTTTCAGTTCGTCCACAGGCAGGTGCAGCAGCGTGGACACCGAGGACTGCCCCATCCCGAAGTCGTCCAGCGACAGGTGAACCCCCAGCGCCCGCAACTGCGAGAGGCGCCGCGCCGCCAGATGCAGGTCGCGCACCGCCAGGCGCTCGGTAAGTTCCAGTTTCAGGGCGGGTCCGCTCAGGCCGTGCCGGCGCAGCGTGGCGTACACGCCAGCAATAAAGTCGTCCTGCGAGACTTCCAGCGGCGAGACATTGACCGCCACCGGCACCCGCAGGCCCCAGGCCGCCGCCTGACGGCAGGCCTCGTTCAGCACCCAGGCGCCCAGCGGCTGAATCAGGCCCGAGTCCTCGGCCACCGGAATAAACCGCGCGGGCGACACGGCGCCCAGGAACTGGTCGGTCCAGCGCACCAGCGCCTCTAACCCCACCAGCTGACCGGTGCGGGCGTCCACCTGCGGCTGGTAGTGCAGGTGCAGCCCGCCGGTCTGCGGCGCGTCCAGCGCGCGGCGCAGGTGGCCCTCAATGCTCAGCTGGGTGTGGGCGGCCACGTCCAGGGTGGGCGCAAAGAAACGGACAGCATTTTTGCCCTCGCGCTTGGCCTGGTACATGGCCAGGTCTGCCTGCCGCAGCAGGTCGGCGGGCTGGGCGCTGTCGGGCGGATGCAGCGCGATGCCCACCGAACTGCGGACGGTCACGGCCGAGCCGCCCAGCGTCACCGCCGGTTCCAGCGCCGCCTGAAGCCGCGCCGCCACACGGGCGGCGTCGGCTGGCCCGCCCAAGTCGGGAATGACCGCCACAAACTCGTCGCCGCCCAGCCGGGCCACCGTGTCGGCGGGGCGCACTGCACCCTGAAGGCGGCGGGCCACCTCGCGCAGCAGGTCGTCGCCGGCGTCATGGCCCAGGGTGTCGTTGATGCGCTTGAAACCGTCGAGATCAATAAACAGCGCGGCCACCGCCCGCCCGCTGCGGCCCACGCGGCGCAGTTCCAAGTGCAGACGGTCCAGCAGCAGCGTGCGGTTGGGCAGGCCGGTCAGGGCGTCGTGCTGCGCGGCGTGGGCCATCTGGGCGGCCAGGGCTTCAAGCTGCGCGTGCGCCCGGCGCCGCTCGGAGATGTCGCGGTCCTGTCCCAGCACATGTTCGCGCCCGCCGACCATGACGAGGCTGCTGGCGGTCTCGATGGGAAAGACGTGGCCGTCTTTGTGGCGGTGTTCGCCCTCACCCTGCACGGGATGCTCGGCCCGAATCCAGGCCAGCAGGCGCTCGCCCTCGTCGCGCATCAGGGGCGTGGGGTGCAGCAGGTCAATGGACTGCCCCACCAGTTCGCCGCAGGTGTAGCCGTTCATGGCGCCAAACGCCGCGTTGCAGTCCACGATGCGCCAGGGCACCTGGGGGTCGTGGGGGTCCAGCAGCACCAGGCCGTCGGCCGACTGGTCAAACACCGCCCGGAACCGCGCCTCGGTTTCCTGCCGCGCCTGCTCGGCGGCCCGCTCGGCCGTGATGTCCATGCCGGTGGCCACCACCAGTGAGACCTGGCCGGCCGCGTCCAGCAGCGCCGTATTGGACCACAGGATGTACCGCCGCTGACCACCCGCCGCCCGCCAGTGGTTCTCGTAGCGGCCAGGAAAGTCGCCAGCCGTCAGGGCCGCGAACACAGTCATGACGCCAGGCACCTCTTCGGGGTCCAGCACAAAGGGCCACAGCACCTGACCGCGCACGGCGTCCTCGGTCAGCCCCGTTAACCGCTGACAGGCCGGATTGAAGCGCACCACCCGCCCCTGCGGGTCCAGCACCACGACCAGCGTGTCGGTGACGCCCAGCACCGCCTCGGCCAGCCCCCCGCCGCCAGAGAGAAGTTGTTCCGCGTTGGGCGGCTGCATACCCGAGCAGCTTAACTGGTTTGCCGCGTTCCCCGATATTCCGCCTGTGCGGCCCTCCGCCCTCAGTGGACGCAGGCCAACAGGGTTACTGTCCCCTGGTCAGCGGCGCTCTTTGGGCCAGGCCCCTGTACTCCAGAGCGCCCACAGCACCAGGACCGGCTGAAACGGCAGCCGGGCGGCGCGCTTGGTGTCCGTGTCCATCCCCAGGGCGCTGCGGTGATGCACAAACTGGGAGATATTGCCGGGAAACACCGCCACAAAAAAGGCCGCCAGACCCCAGCCCAGTGCGCGCCGAGTCGGCGGGGCCAGCGGCGCCAGCAGCGCGGCCCCCAGCGCGATTTCCACCACGCCCGACGCCAGGACGGTGGTGTCCTTGGTTACCGGCAGGCCGTCCGGCACCTGCGCCTGAAACCCGCGGCGGGCAAAGGTCAGGTGGCCCACACCAGCCAGGACCAGAAAGCTGCCCAGCAGCAGGCGGCCAGCGTGGCGGCGACCAGACGAAGCAGGAGGGGTGGGGGTCATGGGTCTACCGTAGAGGCCGAGGGCGCGGGGCAGATGTGCGCGGCTTCAGGCGGCGTTGACAGGCGGCTTGACCAAAGTCATGGCGGCGCCGCCGACCCGCGCGGCAGCCTGGGGCATGGCCTACGTGATTACCTCCCTGTGTGCAGGCACGCGCGACGGCGCCTGCTTGCAGGTTTGCCCCAAAGACTGCATTCATGACGCGGGCGCGCAGTTCGTCATTGACCCCGAAGAATGCATTGACTGCGGCGCCTGTGCGGTCGCCTGCCCAGTGGGGGCCATCTTTGACGAGGCCGACCTGCCGGCCGAGCACCGAGCAGCCCCCGACCTGAACCGCGCCTTCTTTCGGTAGGCCCCTGGGCCAGCCTGAAGGGGTGTGCCAGCATAGGTGGATGTCCGGCGCCCTGACCCTGCTGCGCCGCTCGGCGCCGTTTGCGGCGGCCTCGGCCGCAACCCTGAATGACCTGGCGGCGGGGGCGCGGTGGTGCTGGCCTGAACGCGGGCAGCAACTGTTCGGTCCTAGCGACCCGGTGGACACCCTCTTGCTCCCCGCGCAAGGCGGCGTGCGGGTGTATAGGGTCAGCCCTGCCGGGCGCGAGCTGACCCTGCGGGTAGACGGGCCGCAGCAACCCGTGGAACTGGCGGCGGTGCTGAGTGGGCAGGCCTGGCATGGGGTGGCGGCGCAGGCGCTGGGGGCTGCTCCTCAACTGCTCTGTCTGCCGGCTCAGGCGGTGCAGGGCGCCCTCCTACACGACCCAGCGCTGGCAGCGGCAACCATCACCCACTTGGCCCGGCGCGCTGCTGACAGCCAGCGCCACCTGGCCGCCCTGGTGCTGGGCGGCGTGACCGAACGCCTGGCCGCTGAACTGCTGCGGCACGCCGCAGCCCCCTGGCCCCTGCCCACCAACAGCGACCTGGCCGCGCGCCTGGGCACAGTGCCGGAAATCGTGAGCCGCAAGTTGGGTGAGTTCTACCGGCGGGGCGTTATTGACCTGCGGGGCCGCACCGTGACGGTGACAGAACCTGTCACCTTGCAGCGGCTGGCCGAGGGCAGCTGAGCGCAACCTTGACTGGTTGCTGACCTCGCCTCTAAAGACAGAACCCAGGACAGCCACCTGAGACGGTTCTAGGGCGAGTAGCGAGAGTCACGGACGCTAGACGGCGGCCTGGTGTGAACGCCCCTCCTCCAACTTCCAGTTGCGCCGTTCACACACCAGCCGAGAGGGGGTGTCTTCGGGTCCAGGACCTCTTCTGCTCTGTGAGCCGTGCAAAGAGAGCATCATCACGCCCACGACCTCACTGGCGCCTGATCTACTTCTGGACCACGCAAAAGCGGTTGCCGTCCGGGTCGGCCAACACCACGTAATCGGCGCCCGGTTCGTAGCGCCAGTCCACCCGCTGCGCGCCCAGAGCCAGCAGGCGCTCGACCTCGGCCCCCTGGTCATCGGCGTACAGGTCAAGGTGGTGGCGGCGGTGGGTCTGGGCTTCACTGGTCACGAGCTTCAGGGCCAGTTGCACGCCCTCGCCGTGTTCAGGCACCAGCACGGACCAGTCATCAGACGGAGCCTCACGCGGACGGTAGTGCAGCGCCGCAGTCCAGAAGGCCACGGCGCGCGCCACATCGCGCACACCCCACACCACAGAACCAATGCGAATCATAGGCTGCACCTTACGGGAGCCGCAGCGACCAGACCAGCCCTGGCGCGGCTGCTCGCTTATATCTCCAGGCTCAATTCAGCGTGTGCCGTGTTCACCTGCAAAGGGGTATGGTAACTGCGAATCCGCACGCCCCCCGCTTCCAGCGTAAACCCGTCCCCGGACAGGCGGACTGCCTCCAGCCCCGGAATAATGATCTCTCGGAAGCCCGAGAGCAGCGGATTAAGACCAGCCGCCACTGTCAGGCATCCCTGACCCAGCACTTCCCCCTCGACCGCTCCATTGGCAAACTGTAGAAACCGGTGGTGGAGGACGGCCCCCTCGCCCAGCACCAGCGTATTGAGTGGATCAAACCCCCGCAGCCACAGGGGCTGGACAGAGCGCAGCACGAGCCGCTGCCCCCGCTGCCCTTCGAAGGTGCGCCGCGCCTCCTGCTGGCGGTGGGCGACCCGTGCGGCCTCTGCCCCGGCCCAGGCCTGGACCTCAGGGCTCATCGGCCCCCGCTCTGCCGGGGGAGTATGGGCCGCCAGCAGCTCATCCAGAGCCGCTCCCGACGCTTCCACCAGGGTCTTCCAGTCGAGAGACAGGCGGTCCAGCAGCAGCGCGTAGGCGGCGCCAGTCGTGTAGGCGCGCTGGCGCACCGCCTCCGCAGCATAGTCCACCAGAGGAAACACGGGGACGGCCTGGGCAAATCCCAGTTCAACGTAATGGGCCAGGCCTTCTTTGCGTTCCATTGCCCGCTCATAGGTCACGTGTTCGGCCGACAGCCGCTCACACCGGGCTTGACGCCAGGCCAGGGCGCGCCCTGCGTGAAGGGGCCAGGTGTTGGCGTCGGGCCGCAGGGCCCGCTGAAGCGCAGCGCTTTCCAGCGCGCGCGCCGCCAGAATGAAAGGGTCAGCCACCGGGTAGGTCAGGGCCGCCAGTTCATCGGCGCCCCAGAAGCCACGGGGGTCCCCTTCCTGATACACATGAAAGGCCTCATGGACAGCCAACCCTGCGAGTTGCAGGGCCGTCAGGTGGCTGTCCACACTGCCCAGCATCAGGCTGGCGGCCAGCCGACCGTCCGGAAGGCGGGTGGCCGTGTTTGCGGTCATGCTGGGGTGCCGTCCTAGGTAGACCCAGGCGTCCTTCTGTTCCTGCCAGCCAGGCTCGGGCGACGGCGCTCCCCAGAGGACGGTGCCGTGCCCGTCGTAGGTCAGGTACGGGATGGCCGCAGGCACAAAATTCGGCCAGAGGCATCTTGTGTCGGCCTGGATAAGCGTCAGGGCCTGCCGGAACAGAGCGGTGGAAACGGGCATTAGGGTCAGGCCTCCTGGGCAGATCGCACCCCTACGGGCCACCGACGCTGGTGGGCCAGGGGGCGGCTTCCCTTCAGTGTGCAGCCCTGGCCCTGTGTTGGAGGCCCAGGTTGACCGGGATTATTGGAGACACTCCGTCAGCACCGCCTCAATCTGCCGCACCGAGATGGCCGCCAACTGGGGATTGGTGTGCTGGTAATAGGGCCACGCCACCGCGCCGATACTCAGCGCCCAGCCGCGCCCGCGTGCCCAGGTGGCCGGGTCGGGGGCCAGGGCCGCGCGGAAGGTGGCGCGCGTGCTCGTATTCAGCAGGTTCCAGGCGGGTTGGAGGTCCACCGCCGGGTCGCCCAGCGTCAGCGCGCCCCAGTCAATCACCGCGCTCAGGCGGCCCGCCTGGGCCAGCAGGTTGCCGGGTTTGAGGTCACCGTGCAGCCAGGTGGGCGGGCCAGCCCAGGCGGGGGCGGCCAGCGCTTCCTCCCAGACGGCCAGCAGCCGGGCGGGATCAAAGACGGGGGCACAGGCGGCAATGGCTTCTCGGGTGCCCTCGTCGCGCTCCAGCAGTGGCCCCCCACGCGAGCCTTGCGGCAGGTCGGCGGTGGGGGTAGGCACCCGCCGCAGCGCCTGAATGAACGCGGCCAGGTCACGCGCGAACTCATGGCCGTCGCGCACAGTGCCCAGCGCCGCCTCAGTGCCCGGCAGCCAGCGGTAGACCGCCCACGAAAAGGGAAAGCCCTCGCCCGGTTGGCCCACGAACAGCGGCTCGGGAATGGGGACAGGCAGGGAGGGGGCCAGCCGGGGCAGCCAGGTCGTTTCCTTGACCACATCGGCGGCGGCCCAGCCAATCCGGGGCAGCCGCACAAGCAGGTCGTCGCCCAGGCGAAAGATGGCGTTGTCGGTGCCGGCCGAGGGCACGCGGCGCAGCGCAAGGGCGGCCCACTGAGGACATTGCGCCGCCAGCAGCCGCGCCACCTGGGCGGCGTCTATCAGCACTTCGGCTTCGTGCATGCGTGTGGGGGGCTGGTCCATTCGGTCTACCGTAAACGGCCCGGCCTGGCCGCTGCATGGGCCAGGAGGCGTATCGCCCGCTCCGGCCGCGCCCTTCTAGACTGAAAACCATGCTGCACCTTCACCCGATGGACGACGGCACCTTCGCACAGTTTCTCGCGCATACCGTGCCCCAGTACGCCGCCGAGAAGGTTCGGAACGGCCAGTGGAGCCCCGACGAAGCGCAGGACCGCGCCGAGGCGGAGTATCAGCAGCTGCTGCCCCAGGGACTCAACACGCCTGACCAGTTTCTCTTTTCACTGCTGGACCCCAGCGTGGGCGCGCCCGTCGGCGTGTTGTGGTACGGCCTTCAGCACCGGACCAACGGCACTGCGGCCTTCATCTACGAGATTGAGGTCTTCGGGGCCTACCGGCGCCGGGGCTACGCCACCCAGGCCTTCGCCGCGCTGGAAACGGACGCGGCGGCCCGCGGCGCGACCAGCTTGCAGCTGCATGTGTTTGGTCATAACACGGGCGCGCGGGCGCTGTACGAACGCCTGGGCTTTCAAGTCACGAACGTCAATATGAAAAAAGAGTTGACTGATACGGCCCAAACACCGGCCAGCTGACCCGGCGCTTCAGGGCTGCACCACTTGACCGTCTTGCCGGACCCGGCGACTCAGCAGAGGCACGGGCAGCGGCGCCAGAGCCTTCAGCAACGGCGCCCCAAAGACACAGAGGGTTCTCTCCCACGGATGGCCGAGGGTACCCCAGGCCAGGCCCGGTCCCAGTGTGATGGCGTAGTCGCCGTCAGGAAACAGGCCGTGCGTGAACGGATGGCCCCGCACAGGCACGTCGCCGGCCTGAGGCGCATAGGCAAAGCACTCATGCTGCCAGTCCAGGGCATAGACCTCCTCGCCTGGACGGGTCAGCATGCGGAAAGCCGTCCAAAAGCAGGCGTACAGTTCATCTACATCCGCCTCTGACCAGCGCTCTGGCAGCGCAAACGTTACTGAAGGCGTCGGCTCCTGGAAGCCCGGCCAGCGGGACACACTGGGCGAAAACTTCAGCCCGCCATACACGGAGTCCCAGACCTGCGTGGCTTCCGGTTCCTTTAGCGTTCGCCAGCCTCTCAAGCCGCCTTCTTCTTTCTGCCTCTCAGCGTCTTCTCGCTCTCCAGTAGCCTTTTGAGGGCGGCCTCGCTGCGGGTGAGGCCGTCCAGGTCACCTTCACCATTGGTGGCGCGCGGCTCGTAATCGTCCAGCACCTTGCTGTCCAGGTAGCGGTCAAAGATGACGGGGCAGATGTAGCTGCTGCGCGTTACCGCAGGGGTATTCCCCAGGTCGGCGGCCACGTATTTCACGCACTCCACCAGCACCTTACGGGCCTGGCGGTCGGTGTCAGCCACGCCCACCTCGGCCAGATATTCGGCCGCCAGCAGGGTGCCGCCCCAGGTGCGGAAATCCTTGGCGGTAAAGGGGCCAATCACTTCCCCCAGGTAGGCGTTCAGTTCGCCCGAGCGGATACGGCGGCGCCCCCCCTCGGCGTCCACCGTCTGAAACAGCCACGGTCCCGGCAGTTCCAGCAGGCGGCTGATGTTGGCGGCCAGCGTCCGGTCGGTGGTGGCCTTGTGCTGGGTGATGCCGTGCTTGCCCTTGAAATGAAAGGTGACGGTGTTGCCCTCCACCTTCACGTGCCGCTGGCGCAGGGTGCTCAGGCCGTAGGTCTTGTGCTGCTGGGCGTAGATATCGCTGCCCACCCGGAAGCGGGCCACGTGCAGCAGGCGCGACATCAGGGCGGCGACCTTGCGCGGCGGCAGGCCAGCGGCGCGCAGGTCGCTGCCCGTCACGGTTTTGAGGGTGCCCAGCGCGCCGGCAAAGCGGGTCAGGCGCTGCCATTTTTTCAGGGCGCCCGCCTGCACAAAATCCGGGTGGTAGCGGTACTGCAGCCGCCCAGCGGCGTCGCGGCCAAACGCCTGCACCTCGGCGTCGGCGTCGGGCGAGACGAACACGGCCTCGTAGGCGGGCGGCACCGCCAATCCCGCAATGCGGGCCAGCCCGGCCTCGTCAGCATAGGGCGTGCCGTCGGGCCAGGTGTAGGCAAACGCCTTGGGGTCATGGCCCTCCCGGCGCAGATAATCCTCCTGCAACAACTCGGTGCGGGTGGGCATTATTCCTCAGCCTTCTGAGGCAGTTGCCAGTCAATCGGCCCGCGCCCGGACGCCTCCAGGGCCGCATTCACCTGCGAAAAGGGGCGGCTGCCAAAAAACTTGGCCTCGCTCAGCGGGCTGGGGTGCGCCGATTCGATGACCACGTGCTGCGGCCCGGTAATCAGCTTCTTTTTCTTGCGGGCGTAGGCGCCCCACAGCACGAACACCACCCGCTCCTCTTTGACATTCACGGCCTTAATGACCGCGTCAGTAAAGTGCTCCCAGCCCTTGTTGGCGTGGCTGTTGGCCTGGCCTTCACGCACGGTCAGCACGGCATTCAGCAGCAGGATGCCCTGGTCGGCCCAGTGCTTCAGGTAGCCGTGGCGCGGCGGCACAAAGCCGGGTATGTCTTCCTTCAGCTCCTTGTAGATGTTCCGGAGGCTGGGCGGAATGGTCACGCCGGGGCGCACCGAGAAACTCAGGCCGTGCGCCTGGCCAGGACGGTGATAGGGGTCTTGCCCCAGAATGAGCACCTTCACGTCGTCCAGCGGGGTGAAGCGCAGGGCGTTGAACACGTCGGCAGCGGGCGGGTAGATGGTCTGCTCGCGCCGCTCCTGCACCAGAAAGTCCTTGAGATCATGAAAATACGGCGCGGCAAATTCCGGCTCCAGCGCCCGCTGCCAGGATTCGGGCAGGCCGGCGGGCAGGATGGCTTTGGGGGTCTCGGGGGCCGGGGTCAGGCCAAACAGGTCGGGTTGGTCACTCATGGAATCGGGCTCCTTTGCGCCCCAGTCTGGCGTGTCTGACACGCGAATGTCTCGGGGAGATCCTGCGCTTTTCTTTTGGCTCGGCCTCAGGGAGGTGGTGTGCGGAGTGGACTTGCACAGCGAAGGAATCGTCACAACCAGCCGCCGTGGATTTGCGGGGGGTGATGTTCTTGCCAAGGTGTAACGCAACATCGCTGTGAGAGGGATGCAAGGTATGGACAGAGCCAGCGCCCTCCAGAGTTTTGAACTGATACGAACTGCGATTACATCGCTTACAAAAGCGATGCAATCCGAGCGGAGCGAGAAGGAGAAAAACGGGTTCCGGGCGTGGAGCCGGCAAATTGGCTCTCTTCCGATTTGTCGGCGGAACAGACGGAATCCGTATGAGCCGATAGACTCCCTAGACAGCAACGCGGGCGGCCCCTGAGGAAAGCCGCCCGCGCAGGTGAGGGAAAAGGTTACTGAATAGCCGCCCGGAAGCAGAAGGTGACGCTCTGGCCGGGGAGGAGCACGAAGCTGCCACCCTGCACGCTCACCTTGCCGCCGCTCAGCACACCGGCGTCCCCGTCGGCGGCGGCGGTGTAGTACACGGTACCGGCCGGGGTGGTCACCTTGATGTCCTGCCCCGGCGCAAAGCCGTTCACGCGGAAGGTCGTGTTGGCAGGCACGGTGTCGCTAAAGACGATGTTGCTGGCGTTCAGGCCACCCTCGTTTTTCGTGACGATGCAGTATTCCAGCACGTCGCCGGGGGTGCCGCTGCTGGTCGTGCCCACCGGGCCGCCGCGCGTGATGTTCTGCACGGTCTTGCTGACGGTCAGCTTGCTCTGGAACACGGGTGTGACGACCTCATTGGAAGGCACACCGGTCTGAGGCCCGTCGGTGTAGCGCACCAGCGCCACATTGCGCACTTCGGCGGGGTTCAAGGTGAAGGGGGTATTCACCGTCACGCGGAAGGTTACCACCGCTTCGTTGTCCAGCGCGTTCGGGGTGGTGTCAATCTTCAGAATCTGGGTAGTGCAGACGGCTGCGGCCTGGCTGCAAATACCAACGGGCTGGGCGAAGGGGTAAGCGGCGCCAGTCAGCGGCGTGGGGGTGCCGCCCGTCACCGTGCTGGCAAAGCCGTTCACGCGGGCGCTGCCGGCCACGTAGGTGGTGCCGGCCGGCAGGGCGTCTGTAAAGGTCACGCCGCCGGCGGGCAGGTTGCCGCTGTTGCGCGTCACGATGGTGTATTCCAGGGTGTCGCCGGGCTGCACCTTGTCGCCCGTCGTGCCCGCCACCTTGCGCACACTCTTCACGACTTCCAGCCTGGGGGCGTAGGAGGGGAAAAAGCAGCTGGCCAGGTCGGTCGAGCCAGGGGCCGAGGTGCCCACAGGGGTGTAGGTCACGCCGACCAGGTCAATCTTCACCAGGCGGCCCAGGTTGTCGCGGGCGTAGATGCCGCTGGGGCTGGCGGCAATGCCGGCGTACTGCGAGCCTTCGGCGGGATTGCTCAGGCGGCCCAGGTACTCGGCGCGCACGCTGGCGGGGGTAATCAGCCACAGGTCAATGCTGCTCGCGCCCGTGACGGCACTGACCATGTACAGTTTGCCCGCGTTGTCGGCGAAGAAGTCGCCGTTGTCATAGAAGCTGGGGGCCCCGCTGCTGGCCGAGGTCACGGTGCCCAGCTTGGTGACGGCGTAGGGGCTGGCGGTCTCGAAGCGCCAGAAGTTCGCGCCCGAGTCCATGGCGTAGCCGATGCCGGTGCTGGTCACGGCCATGCGCACCAGGCGGCCACTGATGTCGCTGAACACGCCGCCGCTAAACCAGGCTTTCGTCAGCGAGTCGTAAATACGCAGGCGGCCGTCATCGGTGGCGGTGAACAGGCGCCGGGCGTCGGTCGAGATACCCAGCGTGGCCGAGGTACCGCCGTCGGGCAGCGCAGTCACCAGCGCGCCCACGGCGTTCGTGGTCACGTCCAGCACGCGGATCTCGGTGCCGTTCGAGCTGCCCGCCGCGTTGGTCAGGGCATACACCTGCTGGCAGGTGGGCTGCGCGGTGGGGGGCGTGACAGTCGTGGTGGAGGTGGCGCACTGGCCAGCGGTCGTGGTGCAGGTGCCGGGGTCCGGGATGGGATCGGGGTCGCCGCCGCCGCCCACGCTGGCCTTGTTGATGATGGTGCCGGACAGGCCGCCGTCCAGCGTCACAGCAACTGGGATGGTGACGCTGGCGCCCGCTGCCAGGACAGCGCTGCTCGTGCAGGTCACGGTCTGGCCACTGGTCGCGCAGGCCCAGCCATTCGCCGTGAAGCTGGCCGGGGCGCTGACGCCCGCCGGCAGCAGGTCCCTGACGGTGAGGGTGCCGGCCGTGGGCACCGTGCTGGTGTTCTTGACCGTCAGGGTGTAGACGGCGCCGCTCTGGCCGGCGGTCCAGGGGCCGTTGTTGCTCTTGGTGATGGTCAGCTCAGGCTTGACGGGCACCGGGCATGTCAGTTTCAGGTCGTCCAGCTTCAGCACGTTGGTGTCGGCCGCCGTGCCGTCTTTCAGGGTGTAAATCTGGAGGCTGACCTGCGTGCCGGGGCTGGTAAAGGTCGGCACGGTCTGAAGGGTGTAGTCGGTGGTGACGGGCGAGCCGTCCGCCTGGCGCAGCAGCGCGCCGCCGCTGTCACGGAAGACGTAGCGCAGCTGCGTGGCCGTGTTCGAGTGGCTGCGCACCCAGTTCTGGTAACTCAGCTCGGCGCCTGCCGGCACGTTGATTTTCTGCTCGTACAGCAGGCCCGGCGTGGTCAGGGTGCCGCCGTTCTTGCCTTCAAAGCTCTTGATGTTCATGTACACGGCGTGGCCGCCGTTGCCCGTGTGGTCAATATCGCGCCACAGGGTGTAGGTGCCGTCGGTATTCGTCACCGTGCCCGCGTCCGCGCGGTAGGCATGGTTCTGCACCTCGCCCAGCGGGCCGCTGGTGTTGAAGGTCTGGGCAAAGGGCGAGTTGACCGTGCAAACGCCCGTGACCGGCGCGGGTGTGGGCACCGTCACCGTGGTCGTATAGGTGGCGCACTGGCCGGCCGTCGCCGTGCAGGTGGCTGGGTCGGGCTGTGGGTCGGGGTCGCCGCCGCCGCCCACACTGGCGCGGTTGGTCACGCTGCCCGCCGCACTCTGGGCCACGTTCACTCCAAAGGTCAGGGTGCTGCTGGCGCCAGCGGCCAGCCCTGGTGTGCCTGTGCAGGTCACGGTCTGCCCGCTGACCGAGCAGGTCCAGCCGCCCGTGGTAAAGCTGCCGCTGGTGGCCGTGATCCCGGTGGGCAGTAAGTCCTTGACGGTCACGGTGCCCGTGGTGGCCGCGTTGCCGGTGTTCTTGACCGTCAGGGAGTAGGTCGCGCCGCTCTGACTCGCCGTCCAGGGCCCGTTGCCACTCTTGGTGATGGTCAGGGTGGGCTTGGCCGGCACCGTGCAGGTCAGCTTCAGGTCGTCCAGTTTCAGGGCGTTGCGGTCCTCACGGGTGCCGTCTTTCAGGGTGTAAATCTGAAGGGTGACCTGTGAGCCGGGGCTGGTGAAACCCGGCACCGTTTGCAGGATGTAGCTCGTGGTGGCCACGGCGCCGTTCACCTGTTGCAGCACGTTGCCACTGCCGTCGCGGAAGACGTAGCGCAGTTGGGTGTCGCTGTTCGAGTGGCTGCGCACCCAGTTCTGGTACGTCAAGGTAGAACCGGCAGGCACGTTGATTTTCTGCTCGTAGATCAGGCCTGGCGTGCCCAGATTACCGCCACTGTTGCTGCCGAAGGCCTTGATGTTCATGTACAGCCCGTAACCGCCGTTGCCGGTGTGGTCAATGTCGCGCCACAGGGTGTAGGTGCCGTCGGTGTTCGTCACCGTGCCCGCGTCCGTGCGGTAGGCGTGGTTCTGCACCTCGGCCAGGGCGCCGCTGGCATTGAAGCTCTGGACGAAGGGGGCGTTCACCGTGCAGGTGCCGGGGGTGGGCGTGGTGTTGGTCGTGGCCGTGACCTGGGCGTGCGCGGCGAAGCTGCCGAGCAGAGCCAGGGCCAGGCCGCCCTTCAGGGCGCGCGTCAGACTATGCAGGGGCATCTCAGCGGCCCTCCTCGGTGGTGGGCGCGGCCTCGCCGGGGGCCAGGGTCACGCCATTAGGCTGGTTGTCGTCCAGCATCAGGTCCAGGCGCAGGTACAGGCCCTGACGGGTGTAGATGTTCGTGCCGATGCCGCTAAAGCCCACCGGGTTGTAGCCCAGGGTGACCCAGGTGCCGGGCAGGGCGCGGTAACTGGCTTCCAGGCCCAGGCTGCTCAGGGTCGAGCCGGTGGCTGGCTGCACCAAGCCGCGCGCCGCCAGGCCCAGGCCCAGGCGGTCGGTGACGTAATAGGTGCCGCTCAGCGAGCCCTGATAAGTCGTGCCGCCGGCCTGGGCCAGCAGAGTGCGCCCGGCCACGCCGCCGCGCACCGCGAACTGCGGCGTGTGGTACTCGGCGTTGACTTCGCCAATGACCTCGGGGGTGCCGCCGGCCAGGGCGCCGTCCTTGTAGCGCAGGTAGGCCAGGCCCTGCCAGGGGCCGGCGCGCAGCGCGGCCGAGGCGGCGTAGTGGCTGCCTGACCCCGCTCCAAAAATCTGGGTGGCGTCGGCCGCCAGGGTCAGCTGCTCATTCAGGCTGTAACTGCCGCCCGCCTTGAGGGCCACGCTGAACGCCCCGCCCGTGTTGGCCGCGTCCGCCGAGAGGCTCGCGCTGGCGCGGTCGCCGGCGTAGCGCAGGGCCACGCCCGCGTTCCAGCCGCCCTCGTTGGTGGCGTCGCCGTCCAGATCCAGAATGTAGCTGCCGCCCACCTCCACAGCCGTGGTGTCGTTGATGGGGAGTTTGGCGTCGGCGCCAAAGCGGGCGCGGTTGCCCCAGCCGTCGGCGCCGGGCAGGTCGTAGGTGACCGCCACGTTCGTCAGACCCAGGCTGGCCTGGAGCCCCAGGCTGGCGCGGTGGCCCTCGTCCCAGTTGATGTCGTCGCGGGCGGTGAGCACCACGTTCTCGCCCACCGGCACGCTGGCCTTCAGGGCGGTGGTGGGGTCCAAGTCGCCGCTAAACGGCTGGGCGTGTTCGGCCGAGACCTTGAGGCGGCCGTTGTCGTACCCGGCACTCAGGAGGCCAGCCACACCCTGCTGGCTGCCGTACCCGGCGCGCACGCCGGCCCCCAGGGTAAAGGGCGAGAACGAGTACAGGCCGCGCACCTCGGCCGTGCCGCCGCTGACTTCCGGCGTTCCGGTGCCCGCCGGGGTGCGGGTGTAGGTCGCGCGGGCACTGACCCCAAAGCGTTCACTGATGGCGTAGGTGGCGCCGGCGCTCAGGCCCAGGCCAGGGGCCGCCGCGTTCAGGCCCGCATACGCACTGTCCTGGTAGTGCGCCGAAGCGTTGACCGTAAACCGCTCGCCGGTCAGGTCGGCGCTGCCGTTGACCAGCACGCCGCCCGCCGAGTAAGCCGCCAGCAGGTCAGCCCGCGCGCCGTCCGCCGCGTAGCGGGCGCGCACGCCGATGCTGGTCACGCCGCCGATGTTGACGGCCGCCGCGCCAATGCGGGCGTTCTCGCCCAGGCGGCTGCCTACCTGCACGCCCCAGGCCAGTTGCCGGGCGCCCAGAGGATTGTTCAGACGGTACGACACGCGCACGCGCAGTTCGCGGCCGTCCTCGTCCACCAGATTCAGGGGCCGCTGGAAGTACAGCACACCCGCCGCCGCGTCCAGGGTGTAGTCCGTCAGGCGGGTCAGGGTCTGCACCAGTTCCTCGGCCCCCGTGTCGGGGTTGAGGCTGACCAGCTCGACGGTTTCGCTGTCGCGCTGCAAGTTGCTCTGGCCCAGCGGCAGCACCCGCAGGCCGTTGGCGGCGATGGTGCGCCGCACAAGGTCGCCGGGCAGCGCCGCCACAAAGCCCGACACCTGCGGGTTGCTGCGGGTAAAGCCGCTCAGGGCCGTGGGGGTAATGCCGACATTGAACACGTCCACCGGGAGGGGCGCCTGGCGGTACGACACGCTGAAGCCGGGGTGCTCGTAGCGCGCCGCCACCGGGTCCACGCCTTGCAGCGGCAGGGTTTCGGTGCTGCTGTCGCCGTAGTTGGGGTAGCGCTCCAGGGGGTTGGCAGTGGTGGGCAGCCCCTGCGCCGTGTCCTGGCGCACGGTGGTCTGGCCGGCGGCGGTGCGGTCAGCCACCACGGCGCCGCTGGCCGCGACGTACAGCTTGCCCTCGCCAATCGGGGTTTCCAGGTAGGCTGCGCCGCGCGCCTCGGCGCTCACCGCGCCGCCGCCCTGCAGCAGCACGCCGGCACTCACCATGCCGATGCCCACGCGGGTGGTGCTGGGCAGCGCCTCAAAGGCCTTGCTGATGGTGCGGTCGCCCAGGCGCACGCTCAGGTCAAAGCGGCCGGGCACCGCCATCGGGTCCAGTTCCAGCACGCCCTCGCCGTCCACCAGTTTCACCTGATAGCTGGCCACGGCAGGCTGGGCGTCGCTCTGGGCGGGTTCCAGGCTGGCCTGCACGGTGACGTTGCTGCTGGCGGTGGTCAGGCCGCCCGCGTCGGTCAGGCGAATGGCCACCCGAATGGGCGTCACGCCGTCGGCCACCAGTTGCTCGGCCTTCAGGTCGGCATTGACGGGCGCACCCGCCAGAAAGACGCGCACCGTCTGGTCGCCGTAGGTAATGACGTTCTCGCCGCTGCGCAGCGCGATGCCGTAGAACTCCTGGCGCTGGGTGCCGTTTGCCGGGTCCACGCTCTTGCGGCCCAGGGTGGCGGGGTCCACCGCCACGCCGTTCACGAGCGGCAGGTCGGTGCTGTCGGCGGGGCTTTCCAGCGTGACGGTAATCCGGTCGCGTTCACGGAACACCGCGCCGTCCAGCGGCAGCTTCAGGGCGCCGTCATTCTCGGCAGCTTGCGGCTGGGCCGCCGCCACTGGGCTCAGAGCGCCGAGGTCGTCCAACCGGCCCTCGCCCACCAGCACCCGCAGCGTGTTGCCCGCGTACTTGCCCACCAGGGTGGGGCTCTCCAGGGCGGGCAGGCTGCCTTCGTGGGTGACCGTGTAGGTCAGGACGCCGCGCGGCGCGCCGGGGGTGGTCCAGTAAAACTTGCCGCCGGGGCCCACCTGGGGGTCGGCCAGAGGCCGGCCGCTCAGCTGGCTGCTGCCCGGCACGTAGGTGCTGCCCTGGGGCGGCTGGTGCGCCACGATGACCTGGGTGGCGCCGCCGGTTCCCGGCACGTCGTAGGGAATCCGCACGGTGCTCTGGCGGGTCTGCGAGACCACCGGCGTCGGCGCCGGGGGCGTGGGGGTCTGCACCGTCAGCACGCCGCCCACGACCTGCTGGCTGTCACAGTTGCTGCTCAGGGTGGCGCGCAGCTGGCCTTCCTGGCCGCCGTCGCCCTTCACGCGGGCGCGGTAGGTCAGGGTCTTGGTCTCGCCGGGCGCCAGTTCACCGCTGAAGGTGGCGGGGTCCAGGGCCTCCAGGGTGGCGCCGGGCTCGTCGGTCAGGGTGTAGGGGGCCGGGGCCGAGGAGGTGTTGCGGACGGTCAGGGTGACCGTGACGGTCTCGCCCGCCAGGGTGGTGGGCAGCTCGGCGCGGCGCAACTCGATCTGGGTGGCGGTGGGCAGCACCCGCACCCCGACGGCCTGGGTTTTGTTCCAGGGCGCCAGGGTCGCGCGGGCCTCGCCGCCGCCGGGGGCGTCGGCCCTGGCTTCAAAGGTCAGCACGCCAGGGTTGGCGGCGTCCACACGGGCCGTGGCGGTGGTCTCGCCGCTGGCGGTAAAGCCGGCGGGCAGCGCCACCCGCAGGTTGGCGGGCAGGGTCTGCCGCTCAAAAGCGGTCTCGGCGCGGGCCGTGAAGGTCACCACGTCGCCCACGCAGACTTCCGGCTTGTTGGCCGTAAAGGTCAGGTCCACGCTGGGCCTCACCTGCACCGCCACGCGCGCCGTCTGGCCCTTGACCACCGTGGCACTGGGGGCGTCCACGGTCACGTCGGCGCCGGTAATCGGCTCGGCGCTGACGGGGTATTCCTTGGCGGGCAGGGTAAAGGGGCCAGCCGAGCCGTTCACGTTGTAAGCCTGCTCGCCCACCGTCACGGTGGCCTGGGTGGGCAGCACCTCGTCGGGCAGCACCAACTCGGCGCGGATTTCCAGGCGGCCCGTGGTGTCGGCCGTGACGATCTTGATGGGGCCGGTGGTCAGTTCAAAGCCCACCGAGTTGCTGTACTGATAGGTGTCGGCCGGCTGGCGCAGGTACAGGGTGTAGTTGCCAGCGGCTTCGGGCACCGCCACGTCGTCCCACTGCAACTCGCCGCTGACCTTGACGGGGTAGGCGTTGCCCTGCGCGTCGCGCAGCTCGGCTTCCATCTCGGTGGGGCCGTCGCCGTCATACATGCGGATGCCCATGGGGCCGCCGGGGTTGTAGACGTTCAGCGCCGGCACCCAGTCGTTACTGCGGATGGTGACGTTCAGGTGGTCGGCTTCGACCGCCGCACTCACCGAGTTCAGGCGGAAGGCGAAGGTGTTCTTGCCGTTGCCCTCGGTGCGGACCTTCAGGGTGTAGGTGCCGGCGGGCAGGTCGCTGTTCAGGAAGGTCTGCCAGTCCTGGGCGCCCACGCCGAAGTCCTGCTGCTTGACGACTTCGCCGGCGGCATTGACCAGGGTAAAGGTGCTGCTGACCGGCTCTTTGGGGGTGGCGGCCGAGTAGTTCTCGTCGCCGTACTGGTCGGGGCTGCGGTAGTCGGCGGGGTCAAACTGGGCGCCGTACACGTCCAGCTGCACGCGCGAGCTGAGGCCCACGATCAGGCGCAGGTCCTGGTCGCCCACTGTCCACATCAGCTTGTTGCCGACGGAGGTCAGGGGCAGGGAGGTGGCGATTTCCTGCGCTGCGGCCGTCCCAAGGAGGGCCGCCGTCAGGGTGGTGAGGGCGCGTTTCACTCAGTACCTCCAGCTCGCCGTCGGGTCGGTGACGGCGCCCTTGGGGTCGCCCGCCCAGCGGAAGCGGTACGTAACCGCTCGCTCGCCGGTCGGCAGCGTGTCGTAGGTCAGGGCGTTCTGGCCGTCAATCAGCACAGCGCCTTCGGGGAGGGGATCGTTGACCTGCACCCCGCTCAGGTCAGCGGTGGCGCTCAGGGTCAGCTGCACGCGGTATTCGCCGGGCGTCTCGTCCACAAACAGCTGCTTGCGGATGGTCAGGGCCTGGGCCGTTTGCAGCGGCAGCGTGGCGGTCACGCGCAGGGTGGTGTCGCGGATCACCGCAATTTCGCCCAGGTCGGGGGCCAGCGGGAAATCCACGCTGGTCAGGTTGCGCACGTACACCAGGCGGCTGCCGGGGCGGCCCGCATCCTGCGGCACGCTGAGGTTCTGGGCACTCACGCTGTTCGGGTCCAGGCGCAGGGCGTGGGTGCCTTCCAGCAAGTTGCGGAAGTGGTAGCGGCCCTGGGCGTCGGTCAGGGCGATGCGGCCGCCGGCCAGGATGACGCGGGCGTTCTGCTGCGGAATATCGGTGCCCAGGTCGTAGACGCCGTTGCGGTTGACGTCCATGAACACGTAGCCCACCACGTCAGCGGTGTTGCGCCCGAAGATCAGGGGGTCAATGGTGTTCACGGCGCTGCTGACCGGGGTCTGGGTCTGGCCGTTGTTGCTGATCGCCGTGGCAATCGCGCTGTTGCGAATCTGGGTGCCGGCCTCGGGGGTCACCTCGGCGTCAAAGGTCACGACGGCGGCGGCGCCGGGGGCCAGCCCCGGAATCTCCCAGGTGTAGGTGCGGCCCGAGACGGTCGGTTCAATGGGGGCGCCGTTCAGGCGGCTGCTGCCCTCGATGTACACCAGGCCAGCCGGCAGCGTGTCCTGCACGCGGATGGTCTGCAGGGCGGCCGTGGCGCTGCGGTTGGTCACGGTAAAGGTGTAGGTGATGGTCTGCCCGAACGACACCCGCTCGGGGCTGCTGGTCTTGACCATGCTGAGGTTGGCCTGGTCAAAAACGCCGTTTTCCACGGGGTTGGACTCGGTGGGCGTGGGAATCTCGTCACTGACCACGGTAAAGACGTTGAGGGCCAGCGCGCCGTCCGGGGTGCCCTGGGGCACGCGGGCGCGCAGGGTCAGGCTCACGCCCTCGCCGGGGTTCAGGCGCGAGAAGCGCCACACGACAGCCGTGCCGTCCAGCACGCCGCCCTGGTCCGCGCTGATAAAGGTCATGGTGTCGGTGCGCACCACGTTGCCCTGGGCGTCCAGCACGCGCAGGTTTCGCAGGTCGTCACGGATCACGACGTTGTTCAGGGCAAACGTCTGGGTGTTGGTAAAGCTCAGGGTGTAGGTGATCTCCTGCCCCGGCGCCACCAGGCCGCTGCCTGCGCTGCCCGACTTGACCGGGCTCAGCAGGTTCTGGGACACCGTGGTCACCACGTCCACCGTCAGGTTGTTGGCGGCGCCCTGGCTGCTGGCGGCCGTCAGTTCGATACGCAGGTCCTCGGCCGCCGAGCTGACGCTGCCCGACCGAATGAAGTAGCAGGCGTTGAAGTCCTTGGTGGCCTGGGGGGCCAGATCGGGCACCCGGAAGGGCTCCAAGATGGGCGTGCCGTCGCGCTCGCTAAAGCGGATGGTCGCCTGGCCCAGCGCCACGCGCCCGGTAATCGTAATGGTGTCGGGGCGGTCACCCAGGTTCTGCACCGTGTGCGGGAAGCAGACCTCATGGCCCAGCAGGGCGTTGGCGCGCACCTGCTTGTCGTCCTCGCTCAGTTCGCCGCCGGGCAGGGCCTGTGGATTGTTCAGTGGCCCCAGCGCGATGGCCGGGGTGTAGCGCACCGTCACGTCGGCCGGCGCGTCCACGGCGATGTCGCCGCTGCGCAGCTGACCCACGTTGCGCCGGGTGCCCACCGCGTCAGCGGGCGCGCGCAGGCGGAAGGTCAGGGTCAGGGTCTCATTCGGGGCCAGGCTGGGTGTCCGCACGCGGATGGCCGCCACCGGCACGGTCTCGGCAGCGTTCCAGGCCGCGCCGTCAGCACTGAATTCCAGCACGCCGCTGCCCGTCACGCGCGCGCTGCCACTGATAAAGGTGAAGTCGCGCATCTCGGGCGTGTTCAGGAAGTCGGTGACCGTCACGGCGCGCGAGGGGCCGGCGCCAGTGTTGCGGGCGGTCAGGGTCACTTCAGTGTCCTGGCCGGGGCGCAGGGTGGATGGAGTGAAGGTCTTGGTCAGCGTCAACTCGGGGGGCTGACCCACGCTCAGGCGGCCTACGTTGTCGTCGTCGGTTTCACCAGGGCGGCCCGAGGCGTTGGTGGCGCAGGCGGCCACGAGGTTGACGTAGGCGTCGCCCCGGTTGGCGGCGGTGGTCGTGGCGGGTACGAACAGCGTGACGGCCGCGTCGGCGTCCAGAGTGACGGTCTGCACCGCCGGGTCGTCGGCGTCCAGCTGGCCGTTGCCGTTCGTATCGGCCCGCACGCTCAGGTCGCCGGGCGTGAACTGCGAAGCCGCCTCGGCCACGGGCCGCAGGCTAACCGTGTTGCGGGCGTTGCCGGCATTCGTCAGGACGTAGCGCAGCGCCGCGCCCTCGCCGGGCAGCAGCGTAAAGCTCTGGCCTGGCTGGGCCACCGTGCCGCTGGGCAGCACGCTCAGCGCACACACCGGCTGCACGGTGGTCGTGACAGGCGGCGTCGGAACAGAAGTAGGCGGGCCGTCGTCCGGGGTGAATTCCAGGGTGGCCTGGTTCTGAATCACCGTTCCGGCCGGCGTGCCGACCGCGTGGGCTGGGCCAAATAGACCCAGCGCCAGCGCGGCGAGCGTTGTAAGCACCGAAGGGTTTCGCACGTTGCCTCCCAGGGAAAAAAGGGTGAAGTGAAAAGCAGTCTTGTGTTGAGGGGGTGTGGGGGAGCGCAAAAGAGGGGCAGGGCCTGCTCCCCCACGGTGGGGGGAGGCGCGGCCACCACAGGGGCGGGCGCGCCTGGGAAGGCTTACTTGACGGTAACGACGAAGGTGGCGGTGATGGTCTGGCCGGGGGCCAGGATGTCGCCGGTGTCAATCGTGCCGTTGCCGTTGGTGTCCACGCCGGCGTAGACCGTCACGCCGTCGTTCTGGGGCGCGGCGATGGGCGCAGCGCTCCAGTTGGTGCCGTTAGTCGAGTACAGCACCGTGCCGGTGGCCGTGCTGGTGGCCACGAAGCTCTTGTATGTGGTGTTGGCCGGCAGCGTGTCGCGGATAAACGCGCGGGTCACGTTGGCGTTGGAGCTGTTCTTGCCGATGATGGTGTAGGTCAGGTCCTCGCCGGGGCGGGCAGTGGCTTTGTCCACCGACTTGGTGGGCGCCGTCACCGGAGTCTTGCCGACCACGATGGTGTCGTTGGTGTCGGGCACCGTCACGCCGGTCGTGGGCGAGGTCGCGCGCTGGGTCAGGGTGATGATCTGGGCAGCGGCGGCGCAGGGCACGTCCACGGCGGCCACCAGCTTCAGCTCGGCGCCGGGGGCCAGCGGGCCGGTGTCGGCCACACCGTTGGTGTTGGTGTCGGTCAGGGCCACGTCGCCGGCGTCCAGCACCTTGTTGCCGTTCACGTCGCGGAAGTACACCACGTTCACGGTTATGGTGCTGCCGTCCACCAGCCGGATAGGCGCGGTGCCTCTCACGTCAAAGGTGTCGGTCGCGCTGCCCAGGTTGGCGATTTCCATCGCAATGCTGGCGCGCGTGGGCGCGGTGGCCGCGTCGCACACGGCCGGCGGAATGATGGGGGTGCCGGGGTTGCCGGGCTGCCCCACTTCGGGGGTGCCAGGGGTGGCCGGGTTGCCGCCGGGGGTAGGCGTGGGGTTGCCGAACGACAGGCCCGGCAGGTTCACGATGTCGCGGGTGTCGTCTTTCTTGCTGGGGTCGTTGGAGGAGGTAGTGGTGACCGTGACGGTGGGGGCCGCCGTTGGGGCTGCCGGCGCGCCGCCGGCCGGGAAGGTCACGCGCACCAGCACGTTGGCGGTGCCGCCGGGAGCGACCGTGCCCACGTCGGGCGTGCCGTCGCTGTCGGTGTCGGCCAGGGCCGTACCGTCAGGCTTGAGCAGCGTCACGGTGGTGCCGGCCGGGAACCCCGCCTGGGCGTAGGTGATGTCCAGCACGTCGGGGCGGTTGCCGCCGTTTTGCACCGTGTTGGTAAAGGTGATGGTCGTGGTGGTGCTAACCGCCTGCGCGGTCTGGGTGTCGGCAGCGCTGGGCGTAATCGTGACGCCCTCGGGGCTGGCGTAGGGCGGGGTCAGCGGGTTGCCGTTGCCGTCGGCGTCGTCTTTCGGGCCAATCAGCGCGGCGTCATTGCGGTTCACGGTAACGGTGTTGTAGTTGTCGTTGTCCACGGGCTGCGTGAACGGCGCGGCAGGCTCAAAGCCCGTGCCCGTGGTGTTGGGCAGGCGCGTGCCCACCGGGTCGGCGCCCAGCTCCTGGGTGTTGGTGGCCGCTGCGGGCACCGTGTACACCTGGAAGAACTGCTTGGCCTGGTTCTGGTCCACGTCCGTGATGGTGGTGATCGGCGTGGCGGCGGCCAGTTCGGCGGCGTCCAGCGTGTTGTCGCTGTTGGTGTCGGCGGCCTTGGCGTAGTAGCGCACGTCGGTGGGCAGGGGCGCGCCCGCCGTGCTGGCCGTCAGGGTGGTCAGCGCGTAGTTCTCGTTGGGTACGTTGCCGGTGTTCGTCAGCGTGTACAGGAACACAGCCGTGCCCCCCGGCACCAGCGTAGCGCGCAGGGCGTTGTTCTGGGTGGGGAAGGTCGGGCCGGCCGGGCCCTCGTCGTTGGGGGTGATGGTAAAGCTGGGCACCGGCAGCACGGTGGTGGTGACCGGGTTGGAGGGCACGTCGGTGGGCGTGTTGCTGCCTTCAGGCGTGAACTCGATAGACGCCCGGTTGACAATCTGGGTGCCGGCCGGCGTGGCAGCGAAGGCGGTGCCAGCGGCCAGCGCGGCAATCAGGGGTACAAACGTCCAGGTCTTTTTCATGTCTCTCCTCCGGGGGAATCAGGGGCAGGCTTATTTGACTTTCACGCGGAAGCTCAGCTTCAGCGTCTCGTCCGGGCTGAGGGTGACGGTCCAGCGCACGTTGGTGTAGCTGCTGGGCGGGGCATTTTCCTGCCGGGTGATCGCCCTCCCGTTTTCGGTCACAGTGACAGTGCGGCGCGGCGCGGCGCTAAAGGTCTTGCCGCCGTCCACGCTGTACTGCGCGGTCCAGCGGCTGGTGTCGGGCGTGCCCAGCACACTGAATTCAGTGCCCCTGGGCACCGGCACATTGACCAGCAGGCCGCTCAGGCGCTGGCCGCTGACGTTACGCAGCGTCACCTGCTCGCGCAGCACGTCGCCGGGCTGCACCGTCTTGGGGTTTTCCACGATCTGCTCGGTGGCCTTACCGCTGACGACGACGCGCTGCACGAGGTCCTGCGCCAGGGTAAAAGCCACGCGCTGCCCCACCGACGTCTGAGCGGCCACGCCGCCCACAGGCAACGTGACCAGCATCAGGATGGCTATCAGGGAGCGGTTCAAAGCGGGGCACCTCCAGTGGCACAAAAAATTGACCGACAGCCCTGGGAAAAAGTCCCGTAGGTTCTGTCGGTCGCGCCACTGGCTCCTCACCTGACATAAGCGCCCGGATGCGCCAGGTGGTTCATTGCCTCAGAGGGTATCTCGGTTGGACAGAATGAGAGCAGCCCCTGGGCTTCACCTCTGACAGATTCATATCTGACTCAGGTGTCACTATGAGATTTCTCACGCTCCGTCCGAGGCTATCATCCCGGCCTGGGTGCCCCGCTGTCAAACCCCCAGGCGCCCGGGCAATGCTTTGGCAATGGGGGTACCAGTGCCCCCATCGAAGGCGTCAATCTCTTCTATAAAGCGGTCAAAGAGGTAGCGGCTGTCGTGCGGGCCGGGGCTGGCTTCAGGGTGGTACTGCACGGAAAACACCGGGTAGCGGCTGTGCGCCATGCCTTCCAGCGTGCCGTCGTTCAGGTTGATGTGGGTGGGCACAAAGGCCCCGTTGGGGATGGAATCAATGTCTACGGCGTACCCATGGTTCTGCGCCGTGATTTCCACATTTCCCGTTAAGAGATTCTTCACGGGCTGGTTGCCGCCCCGGTGCCCGAACTTCATCTTGAAGGTCCGGCCACCCGCGGCCAGCCCCAGAATCTGGTGCCCCAGGCAGATGCCGAAGGTGGGCAGCAGGCCCATCAGTTCCCAGGCGGTCTTGTGGGCGTATTCCAGGGGGGCCGGGTCGCCGGGGCCGTTGGACAGGAAGAGGCCGTGCGGCTGCAAGGCCATGATCTGCGCCGGGGTGGTGTGGGCCGGCACCACAATCGGCTCAATGCCCACCTCGGCCAAGCGCTCGATGATGGTGTGCTTGATTCCGAAATCCATCAGGACCACGCGCTTGCCGTGGCGCAGGGTGGGAAAGGCGTAGGGCAGGGCGGTGGTGACCTCGCGGGTCATGTCGTGCCCGTCAATGTCCTGGTGGTCACGGGCACGGCCCACGTACACGGCTTCCTCGGCGGGCGTGAACTCGCCGTAAGCGTCTTCCGGGTGGGTGAAGGAGCGGTGGGCGATCACGCCCTTGACCACGCCGCCTTCACGCAGACGCCGCACCAGCGCGCGGGTGTCGATGCCCTGAATGGACACGACCCCATACTGCTGCATAAAAGCTTCCAGCGACTGCTGCGCGCGGTGGTTGGAATACTCGCCCGAGAACTCGCGTGAGATAAAGCCGCGCACATACGGCTTGTTGCTCTCCATGTCGTAGATCGCCACGCCGTAATTGCCCACATGCGGGTAGGTGATGGTCACGATCTGCCCGTTGTAAGACGGGTCGGTCATGATTTCCTGATACCCGGTCATGGAGGTGTTAAACACCACCTCGCCCACGGTCTCGCCGCGGTGTCCAAAGGCGTAGCCGCGGTACACGGTGCCGTCTTCCAGGGCCAGGATGGCCCGCTCTTTTCTAATCATGCGTGTGTCCTCCATTCGCGCCTCGCTGGACGCGTTTCATGGCTGGGCCAGCGCAGCACCGTGGTCCCCAGGCGGGGCTTACCAGCGGTAGCGCACGTTCGCCTTGCCGATGATGACATTCCCCGACACGCCGCGCTGTGAGGTCATGCCGTCAAAGCGGTTGATCACGTCGGCCGCCGCGTTCATGACTGGCGCCAGAAACTCATTGAGGTCCTCGTCTTGCAGGTCTTCGGGCAGGCTGCCCAGCAGGTCTTGGCCGGTCAGGGCCGGCAGGTCAGGGGTGTAGCCAAAGCCCGCCGAGGCGGTGGTGTCCAGGCCCGCCGCCCGGAAGGCCGCACTCTGGCCCAGGGTGGCTGGGGTCTCGTCCAGGGCCGCCTGCAGCGCCTCGTCACTGAACGCCGTGACCAGGTAGCCGTCCCGGAAGCCGTAGACCATTTTCAGGCCGGCCAGCAGGGTGTCCACCTGTTCCATGCTCTGCATGGCGGCGCCCAGGCCCATCATGCCCATGCCGCCCAGGGCGTCCATGTCCTCGCCGTCCATGACGCCCTTCATGGCGCCGCCCAACGTCTCTTTCAGGGTGGCCCGCACGCCCTGAATGGCCGAGTTCACGCTGGCCGCGTACTCGGGCAGGTGGGCTTCGGCCGCCGCCTGGTCGGTGACGCGCTGGTAGGACACGCTGGCGGCCAGCGAGGCCAGGGGGTCTTCCTGATTCAGGCTGGCCTTGGTGCCGCCGGCCAGGGTGACCTGCGCGCACTCGCCGCCCAGGTACGCCCCCGAACGTTCCAGGTGGCTGGCCAGCTGGCTGTCGGTCAGGAACCCAAAGGGCTCCAAGAGGTCAATGCGGGTCAGCCAGCGGCCCAGGTACGCGCCCGATTCGGGGGCGCAGGCGCTGGCCTGAACGGCCTCTACGTCGGCCGGGATGATGTCCTGCACACCGAAGTCGGTGGTGGCGGTCAGGATGCGGCGCAGCGGGGCGTCCTTGCCGGCCGTGTTCACCGCCTGCGCGGAGGTGGTGGTCAGGCCGCTGGCGGTGGTGGTCAGGCCCCCGGCCACCTGGCCCAGGGTGTCAATGGCGTCCACGACGGGCGAGAGCAGGCGCGGCAAAAAGACCTGGGTCAGCGAGGAACGGATGACCTTGGCGGTGGCCGAGAAGTTGGCATACAGGCCAAATTCATTGGTGCCCGCCGCGCGGCTGACTGCCGCGTAGGCCGACGACGCAGCCAGCGTGGGCGCCGCCTTGCCGCTCAGGCGCCCCAGGTAGGACATCAGCAGGGCCTTGTTGGTCGACACGTACACCAGGCCGCCCGACTGCCCTGCGAACAGGTCGCCCTGGCGCGAGAAGGTGTAGTTGCCCACGCGCGCGCCCGGCTTCTTGCTGCCCAGCATCTCACGTGACAGTTCACCGGCCCGCGCCACGGCCAGCAGCTCTGGGGTAAAGGTGTTGCGTTTTTCCTGCACGGCAAACACGCCCGCCACGCCCTCGCGGCCCAGGAAGTCGGTCAGGAGGGCCTGCACACCGTCCAGCATGGCGGCGGGGCTGTCTTCCTCATCCAGCTGAACGGCGTCCAGCACGCGCGTCAGCACCCCGCCGAAGCGCTTCAGTGCGGGCGCGGCGTTTTTCGTTTCCAGCGTCAGCAGCGCGCCGGCGGGCAGCGAGTTCGCCAGAGGCTTCTGGGCGCTCTGGGCAGAGGCGGCCCCGGCCAGGCTGAGGGTCAGGAGGGACGCGGCAGTCAGGAAGCGTGTCATCCCCTGCATCCTATCCGCCCGGTCAGCCCCTAGGGGCCGAAGATGCCGCCTCATGTCAGGGTCCTGAACATGGCGATTTCGTTGCAGTTCTCGAAGAACGCGCAGCGCTGGCATTCGCTCCAGACCTTGGGGTGAAGGTTGGTCTTGTCAATTCGGACGAAGCCGCATTTCTCGAAAAAGCCCTGCTGGTAGGTCCAGGCGAACAGCGCGGGCAGGTCAATGGCGCGGGCCTCAGCCTCACAGGCTTCCACCAGCTGCTTACCCAGCCCCCGGCCCTGCATGTGAGGGTGAATGGCCAGGCCGCGCACCTCGGCCAGGTCTGGGGCCAGAAGATGCAACCCGCAGGCCCCGGCCAGCCCCCCCGGCTTGTCCTCATGCGGCGCCGCCATCACCAGATGGAAGTCCCGAATCGTCTCGGCCAGCAGGGCGCGCGAGCGCACCAGCATCAGCCCCCGCGCGGCCCAGTACCCGATGAGTTCGTGAATGGCCTCAATGTCCGAGAGCTTGGCCTTGCGCGTCGACAGCGGCGCCTGGGGGTGTAGATCGGGGACCGCGATGGAATCGAGGGCGAGGGTCATGAGGTGCCCTCAAGAGGTAGGCAGGACGCGGGCCCGGCCTTCGCCGCACCCCACGCTGCTGTGCTTAGCCCAGGGTTCGCATCCAGGTGGTGCCGCCCGGCCGCTCGCCGCGCGCGCGGTAGGCCTGAATCTGGGGTGCGTCGGGCAGGTCGCCCATCACGACGGCCAGCGGCACCTGCTGAAAGCCAAAGTTGCTCCAGTCGCCACTCTTGGAAAACAGGTAAACCGTGCGGTCGCCGCGGCCCTGGGCGTATTCCAGAGCGCTCATGACCAGCCGCCGGCCCAGGCCGCCGCCCCGCACATCGGGCAAGACGGCCGCTCCGCGCAGCAGCGAGGCTCCCTCGCCGTGCTCCAGGCCGATGGCGCCCACCGGCTGCCCTCCTCGTTCCATCACCCAGTAGGTCGTGCCTTCGGCCAGCGCGGCGTCGGTGTCCAGGCCCGCATCGTGGAACACGCGGGTCACAGTGTCTTTGTCGGTGGGGCTGGCCAGGCGAATCTGCACAGAATCGGTCATGGAAGACTCCTTGGAATGGCAGGGGGCGTGGGGTCACAGTGACCACCAGTCGGGACAGGTTGTGCGTGGCGGCAGCATAGCGCAAGAGCCCCTGGAAGCGGTGCCGATTCGGCTTCACCCCCTCTCCCCTCCCCCGCGCTGGCCCTCCTGCGGCTGCACGTCCAGCCGCCAGGCCTGCTCATCGGCAATCCAGCCGCGCGTTAGGCCGCTGTGTACCTGGGGCGCGTCCGGCAGCGCCGCGCTGATTTCAGCCGCCGTCACCGGCACGAAGCCAAAGCGGCGCCAGTAGTCTCCTGCTTCCTCGCTAAACAGGTACACGCTGCGGTCGCCGCGTAGGGTGGCGTGGGTCAGGGCACTGCGCACCAGCGCGCGGCCCAGGCCCTGCGAGCGGGCGTCCGGCAGGACGGCAGTGGACCGGACCAGGGACACGCCTTCGCCGTGTTCCAGACCGATGCAGCCGCCAGGGACGCCGTCCAACTCGGCAATCCAGTAGGTGCTGCCTTGCGGGGTCACGCTGGCCGTATACAGGCCGCAGCGCGCGAGCAGGTCGAGAATGGTGGAAAAGTCTTCGGGCTGCGCCTGGCGCAGTTTGACGTGCATGTCAGTTAAGGTCATGAAGGGCTCCGGGAGAAGGCAGGGGGCAAGTGACGGCGAGCAGGACCGGCGGTCATCGTCGTCGCGTCTGGTCCGCCCGGACCGCCGCTTTCAGGAAGGAGCGCACCCCCGCCCCCGCCGAGGCGTCCGTGGCCCAGCGCGGAATCACATGCAGGTGAACGTGGGGAATGTGTTGGCCGCCGACCGGGAAGACGTTCCAGCCCACGGTGTACCCGTCCGGCTGCACGGTGGCGTCCAGATACGCCTGGACCTCAGCCAGCAGGGCGTGGGTGGCGGCGGCTTCCTCTGGTGTGAGGTCAAACACCGTTTCACAGGGCCGCCGGGGGACGATCAGGCCTGAAAACGGCAGCCCTTCGGCGTAGCGCGCGTCCTGGGTGTAGACGCACAGCTCGTTGTCCAGCAGCACCTCGCCACCGGCAAATTCGGCGCGTGTGGTCAGCGGATTCTGGTGCGGCGCGGCCAGATGCGCGGCCCACTCCTGCTGCCGCGTGGCCAGCAGGGTGCCGTCCAGGGTCACGGGCACGTCCACGGCCTTCAGCCCTCCAGCGCCTGCCGGGCGGCTGCGATGGCTTCAGCCACTCGTTCCGGCGCCGTGCCGCCGTGGCTCTGGCGACCCCGAACGCTTTGTTCGACGGTCAGCCCCTGCGCCACCTCAGCCCCCAGCAGCGGGTGGGCGGCGCGCAGTTCAGCCTCGGTCAGGTCCCACAGTTGGCGGCCCGAACGGCTGGCCAGGCCCACCAGGCCGCCCACGACCTCATGCGCTTCGCGGAACGGCACGCCTTGCCGCGCCAGAAAGTCAGCCACGTCGGTCGCGGTGGAATAGCCGCGCGCCGCCGCCGCCTTTGTCACCTCGGCGTGCCACACCGTTTTGGGCAGCATGTCGGCGTACAGGCGAAGCACGATGCTGAGGGTGTCGTAGGAGTCAAACACGCCTTCCTTGTCTTCCTGCAGGTCCTTGTTGTAGGCCAGCGGCGTGCCCTTCACCACCGTCAACAGGCCCATCAGATTGCCAAAGAGGCGCCCCGCCTTACCGCGCGCCAGCTCGGAGACATCCGGGTTTTTCTTCTGCGGCATGATGCTGGAGCCGGTGGTGTGACTGTCCGGCAGTGTGAGAAAGCCAAACTCGAAGGTGGAATACAAGATCAGTTCTTCCGAGAGGCGTGAAAGGTGCGCCCCCAGAATGGCGCCTGCGCTTAGGAATTCCAGCGCAAAGTCGCGGCTACCGACGCCGTCCAGGCTGTTGGCCGTGGGACGCGCGAAGCCCAGCGCGGCGGCGGTCGCGTGGCGGTCAATGGGCCAGGGCGTGCCCGCCAGTGCCGAGGAGCCCAGCGGCGACTCGTCCATGCGCTCGGCGGCGTCCCGGAAGCGGCCCTCGTCGCGTTCCAGCATGGCCACGTAGGCCATGAACCAGTGCGAGAGCAGGATGGGCTGCGCCACTTGCAGGTGGGTGTAGCCGGGCAGGATGACCTCGGCGGCCAGGTGTTTTTCGGCCTCTGCAAGCATGACGGCCCGGAGCGCCCGCGTCTTGTCGGCCAGGTCCAGGGCCGCAGCTTTGGTAAAGAGGCGGAAATCCACCGCCACCTGATCGTTGCGGCTGCGCGCAGTGTGCAGCTTGCCTGCCACCGGCCCGATGCGGTCACGCAGCGCGGCTTCCACATTCATATGCACGTCTTCGCGGTCCAGCCGCCACTGGAAGATGCCGGCGCGAATGTCGGCCAGAACGTCGTGCAGGCCGTCAGCAATCTGCGTCACTTCTTCGGCACTCAGGATGCCAACCTGGCCCAGCATCGCCACATGGGCTAGCGACCCCTGAATATCCTGCTCGGCCAGTCGCTGATCGAACCCAACGGAAGCGTTGAAGAGTTCAACGAGGCCGTCAGTGGCTTCAGCGAAGCGGCCACCCCAGAGCTTTTTGTCTACAGGAGGCTCAAGAACAGTCTCTAGCGCTGGAGACTGCTCTTCAAAGGGGACAAATTCCTCAGCAATATAGTTGAGCACATCAATTTCTTCTCTATCAGTACCAGTCTCTAGATCACGACCGATACCAACAAGAACAGTGAAGCTTTGATTATCAAACCCCTCATGAATTGCACGACCAGCATAACAGTAATTGACGGCAGATCCATGGGAGAATCCAGCATCTTTTAGCCACGCAATCCAATTTCTTCCACCCGAATCGACATACATCTGGCGTGCACTGTATACCTTGGAAGCTAGTTCTTTTCTTTCGGGCAGTGAGCGCGAATAACGCAGTTTTATTAAATCACTCTTGACTCTATCAAGAAGGGTCTGACTTTCGCGTGAATGTAATTCAGACATCAGCTAGCTCCTTCACCAGCACCACGGGCGGCGGGCTGGCCGGGTGAGCGTGGGCGTACCGCTCATCCACCGGCCTGTAGCCCAACCTCTCGTAAAACGGCAGCACCTCCAGGTTGTACTGGCTGACGGCCAGCAGCACCCGTTCGTAGCCGCCTATCCGGGCGGCGTGTTCGACCTCACGCACGAGGCGGCGCCCCACGCCCTGCCCGCGTGACCCTGGGCAGGTCGCCAGTTTGTTCAGGGTCAGGGCGGCCTCGCCGTCGGGGCGGTAGCCCACACACCCCAGCACCTCTTCACTCTCGCCGTAAGCCAGAAACCCCCCAGCGCCCGGCGAGAACAGCGACCGCTCCAGGTCTGCCGGGGTGGTGCGGTTCCAGCTGCTGCGGGGGTCCATCCCGGCGGCCATCATGACGGCGTGAAAGGCGGGGATGTCGTTGGGACCGACAGGCCGCACACTCACAGCGCGTCTCCCAGTGTCAGGCGCAGTTCGGGATGAGCCGCCTCAACGAAGCCCAGACGCTCGTAAATGGCGCGGCCCTGGGCCGAAGCGTGCAGCGACACGCTCCTGAGCCCACGCGCCTGCACCTCTGCCAGAACGGCGCGCATCAATGCGTCGGCCAGCCCCTGACGGCGACTCTGGGGTGCCACGTAGACATTCAGCACGTAAGCCCGCACGGTGGCCGGCTCGTCTGTAGTCGGCGCCTTGGGATGAAACATCAGCCCCGCGCTGCCCAGCGGTCTACCCGTCTCCTCGGCCACGAAGCCCACGTAGTCACCCGACGCCAGCACGCTGCGCAGCCAACCGGTCCACAGGTCCACCTGCGCCTGCGCCTCTTCAGGCGTCAGGTCGCCCATGTCGGTAAACATCTGGGCGCGGTGAGCGGCAATCACCGGGGCGTCGTCCGGTACAGCGCGCCGGAGGGAAGGAACAGGCTGCGCCACCCCTTACACCTGCGCGGGTTCCGGCTCGGGCTGCTCGGCCTTGGCGGCCACACGGGCCTGCACCCGCATCCTCAGGGCATTGAGCTTGATGAATGCACCGGCGTCGTGCTGGTTGTAGTCACCGCCCGCTTCAAACGAGACCAGGTCTTTGTCGTACAGGCTCTGCGGCGCCTTGCGGCCTACGACGGTGCAGTTGCCCTTGTACAGCTTCAGGCGCGCGGTGCCGGTGACGCTGGCGGCAATGTGGTCAAAGTACACCTGCAGGGCCTCGCGCTCGGGGGCAAACCAGAAGCCGTTGTAGACCAGTTCGGCGTACTTGGGGCTCAGCTGATCACGCTGGTGCAGCACCTCGCGGTCCAGAGTCAGGCTTTCCACGGCGCGGCGCGCGTGGTACAGCAGCGTGCCGCCGGGCGTTTCATACACGCCACGCGACTTCATGCCCACAAAGCGGTTTTCCACGAGGTCCAGACGGCCCACGCCGTGCTTGCCCCCCAGTTCGTTGGCCTTGGCCAGCAGGGCGGCGGGCGAGAACGCCTCACCGTTGATGCTGACGGGATTGCCCGCTTCAAACGTTACTTCCACGTATTCGGGTTCATTGGGGGCCTGCTGGGGGTCGGCCGTCAGCTTGAACATATGCGCGGGCGGCTCGGCCCAGGGGTCTTCCAGAATGCCGCCTTCATAGGAAATATGCAGGAGGTTGGCGTCGGTAGACCAGGGGTCTTTTTTGGTGGTGGGCACCGGAATGCCGTGTTCATGGGCAAAGGCTTCCAGGTCAGCGCGCCCCTGGAAAGTCCAGTCGCGCCAGGGGGCCACCGTCACGATGTCGGGCTGCAGAGCGTAGGCCGTCATCTCAAAACGTACCTGATCGTTGCCCTTACCGGTGGCCCCGTGCGAGACCGCCACGGCGCCCTCCTTCTGCGCAATCTCGACCATCTTCTTGGCGATCAGTGGGCGGGCAATCGAGGTGCCCAGCAGGTAAAACCCCTCGTACAGCGCCGAGGTGCGGAACATGGGAAACACGTAGTCGCGCACGAACTCTTCACGCAGGTCCAGCGCGTAGGCCGCCACGGCGCCCGTATTCAGCGCCTTGACGCGGGCTTCTTCGACCTCATCGCCCTGGCCCAGGTCGGCGGTAAAGGCCACCACATCGTAGTTCCGCTCGGTCTGAAGCCACTTGAGGATGATGCTGGTGTCCAGGCCGCCGCTGTAAGCCAGCACGATTTTCTGCCGCTGCTCGTTTGCCATAGGGGAATTGTCTCCTGTATGTGTGAAGGTCATGCAAGGTGGCCCGGCAAGCACGCGCCGCCCGACTTCTCTGTGGAAGTCAGGCGAGCGGTTAGCGTCGGGAGGTCAGGGTCTGCATCTATGTATGGTTATGCGTTAAATCCGCATAGCTATGCACAGAGCGTATCAAGGGTGCCCAAGGGGGTCAAGCGGCCTGTCCAGCAGCAGGCGCCTTAGAGGCAGGGCAGCTCCGTCTTGCGGGGCTTCGGAAATAGTCCAGACGCCTCGGGCCATTAGACCGCTCTCTGGCCGCCAGTCAGGGCGCACTGCACGTCTAGGTGCATCCCTATCCTGGCTTTTTCACCCATTCCGACAACAGAAAAACCCTCTTCCGGTGGAATACGCCGCAAGAAGAAGAGTCAGCAGAGACGATGAATTCTTTCAACGGAGCGGGACGGGACCATGTGTAGTGGTCCCGTCCCGCAGTCCCTGCCCTTAGGGCAGGCGGTAGTTCAGGCCGATGCGGGCAGTGCCGCCAAAGCCGACGGCGCTGCTGCTAACGCCGCCAACGTATACGGCGGGGCCCAGGTCACCTTCCACGAAGACGCTGAGGGGATCGGTCACGTTGTAGCGCAGGCCCAGCGTGCCGTGGGGGTACAGCACGATGCCGCCGCCCGTGCCGAGGTACAGGCCGGCGCCCAGACCAAAGCCGTAGTAGGGGCTCAGGCCGCCCAGGCTGGCGTCACTGGGACCAAAGTCGGCCAGGTAGTCCACGCTGCCGCCCACCGAGAGCCGGTTGAAGTTAAAGCCGGTGGCGGTCAGGTTCAGGCCATAGCGAATGGCCGAGGACGGCGTGAGGTCGTTTTGCAGGTGCAGCGAGGCGCCCGAGCCCACCGAGCCGCCCACAGAAGTTGCGGCGGCGGCAGTCGAAACAGCGGTCAGGGCGAGCAGGCCAAGCAGGGTCTTCTTCATGACCCGCAGCATAGGAGGTGCAGGGAATTGTCAGCCAGTCCACGGTGATGACCAAACTTGCACGGAACGTTCATGAAGTATTTAAGCTCCCGGCGCTGTGTCGCCGCAGCTGCCCAGCGCCAGGCCGCTCATTTACTTCACCAGAGGTGAGGGTGCTGTCAGGTGCGGGCCGCTAGATTCACCCCATGCGTGCCCACTGTCAGCTTGCTCGGGTGGCCGCGTGACCCGCCCGCTTCGCCACTACCAGCGCCTTCTGGCGCCGCCCGAACCCGACACCGCCGAGTTTGCCTACCGGCGCGGCGGCCTGCTGACGCTGCTGGCCTGCGGCATCTTTGTCAGTGCGTTCACGCTGCTGGTCCAGACGGGGCCAGATTTCAGCACGGCGGACCGCCTGGGCCTGGCTGTCATCATCGTCAAGGACGTGGCGCTGACGCTCTGGCTGTGGCGGCGTCCCCGTCATTTTCTGGCGATTGGCCTGACCGAATTGCTGCTCCAGGTCGTTGCTTCGGTGGTGCGGCTGCACCTGACCCTGCACAGCCCGCCCACCTTCAACGGCCTGGGCGGCTACGCCCCCTGGACGACCGTGACCTATCTGGCCGCCTTTCTGGTGCTGCCCACTCGCCCGGCTCTGGGCGTCAGCCTGGCGCAGTTCAGTGGCCTGATGCTGGTGGGTCTGGGCTTCATGCTCAGCCCGCGCAGCGACCCGGCGATGAAGGCGGCGCTGGGCAACACGCTACTGCAAACGGCGCTGGTCCACGCCACCTTCATCGCCTTTCTAACGCTGCAACAGCGGCTGCTTCAGCACTATGTACAGGCGCTGGTGGGTGCCCGCCATGAGGCCACCCTGGCGGGGCAAGACGCCCTGACTGGCCTGCCCAACCGGCGGCAGCTGAATCTGTGGCTGCGCGCGCCGCAGCCGCCCCTCCTGAGCGTGGTCCTGTTTGACTTAGACCATTTCAAGCGGGTGAACGACACCTACGGCCACAGCGTCGGGGACGAGACCCTGCAACATGTGGCGTGGGTGCTGCGGCGCACGGTGCGCCAGCATGACCGCGCTGGTCGCTGGGGCGGCGAGGAATTTCTGATTCTGGTGGAGGGCAGTGCCCAGGACGCCGCGCTGGTGGCCGACCGGGTGCAGGGAGCCCTGCGCGCCGCGCCCTACGATCCGGTGGGCACGGTGACCATCAGCTGCGGGGTGGCGCAGGCCGCGCCCGGCGAGACCGCCGATACCGTCCTACGCCGCGCCGATGAGGCCCTTTACCGCGCCAAACGGGCGGGCCGCGATACGGTGTCTGTGGCAGCCTGAGGGCGGTGCGGTGGGAGAAAAGGGACGGCAGAGTCTTGCGCTCTGGCTAAGGTGTGTCGTCTGAGGGGCACATCGGTAGTTGGCAGATAGCCTGCTTTTAGAGAGTGGCGAGCATGTCCATGCCCCTCACGCTCGGCAGTGATCGGTCCTGCTGAGCCCCTGCTGTTGGCCGCCACGATGGAGGCGCCATCAGCGAAGCTCCAGGGCGGTTGGAATGCTTTCATGGTGTGCCTGTGCAGGTTCGGCCACCCTTGCATGGTGGCTGCCCAGTCTCCTTCAGTGAATCGGCAGAAGCCGCTGATCTTGCGCTTAAAGAGGATGCGCAAGGGTTGACGGACTTTCCCTGTCGTTCCCCAGCGGTAACCCCAGACGGACGCCCAATCGGCAGCTCCGCGTCAGCGACCAGACGCAGGCCAGTGATCCGCGCGACGCCCTCGCCGCTTCTCTATCCTGGCCCCTGTGCCTCCGTTTCTGCGCGGCCTGACGCTGGGTCTGTCTCTGATTGTCGCCATCGGCCCGCAAAACGCCTTTGTGCTGCGCGCTGGCCTGACGCGGCGGCACGCCCTGCTCTCGGCACTCACCTGCGCGCTGTGCGACAGCCTCCTGATTGCGCTTGGGGTGCTGGGGCTGGGCAGTTGGCTGGCCCGCGTGCCGGTTCTGGTGACGCTGGGCACGTTGCTGGGGGCTGCGTTTCTCGGTTGGTACGGTCTGAAAGCGCTGCGGTCAGCGTGGGCCGGTGGCGGGACTGGATTGGCGGCAGGCGAGAACGAGACGAGCCCCGCCACGCCCAGACAGGTCGTCGGAACGGCCCTGGGCTTCAGCCTGCTCAATCCTCACGCCCTGCTCGACACTGTGGTCCTGCTGGGCGGGGCCAGCGCTGGCCTGGACGGGGAGAGCCGTCTGGCTTTCCTAGGCGGCACGGCCCTGGCCTCGTGGGCCTGGTTTTTCGCGCTCGCGCTGGCGGGGCGCACCCTGGCGCCCATCATGGCCCGGCCGCAGGCGTGGCGGGTGCTGGACACCCTGATCGGCGTGACTTTACTGGTCACGGCGGTGAGCCTGCTGATGACAGCAGCGGCCAGTTTCACCCTGGAGACGAGGACCCTCCTCCAGGCCGTTGAGGCGGCTCTCTCCTTCAAACACTCTTGGCCGCTGTGGCTTTCTCCCTGAGCCTACAGAGCCAGCAGCGCAGTTCCCGACCCTTCCTCAAGGCGACGAATGGCGCTCAAGACCGCGCCCCAGTCAGTGGGGTCTTGAAGCCCCGATTCAGGAAAAAGGGTGAGCTGACGCTGCTGTTCCAGCGAGGTCAGGGCAGCCGCGTCCAGCTGATCCAGCGCGGCCACAGCCTGCACGCGCGCAGTCATGGCGGTGTCTAGGCGCCCACGAAAATCTTCGACCTCGGCCGCAAAAGCCGCCACGCTCATGGCCTGCTGGCCCCAGGTTTCGGTCCAGCACAGGTGGCCCTGCACGCGCTGTTCTCGGGTGTCCCAGGCGACAGTTATGTTCTCCCCCACCCGCCAGAAGCGCAGGAGGGGCGGCGCCGCCAGATAGCCCATGTCCAGCGCCCGCACGTTCGCCCAGCTGGTGGCCGCTGACCAGAGTTCCCAGCTGGCCCGCTCATCGTCGTCGGGCAGGGCGTACCACCACGCCGACACCGGCGCGTGCCAGGCGTCCCACGCCCCGGAAGCCAGCGCGGCGGCCAAGTCCGCAGGGAGCGGCTCCAGCACACGCGGCAGCATCCCCTCCAGGTCAAGCCAGAAGCGGGCGACCAGATAGTCCAGGTGCGGCTCGGGGGCCGGGGGCTGCCCCAGAGCGTGGTCAAACTCGGGGTGGTTGGTGGGCACGTCGCCGGCCGGTGTCCTCAACCAGTACCAGCCGTCGGTCAGCCAGTACCAGCCGCGCAGATACGGCAATGGGTCAGCCCCTCCTGCCGTCCACCGCTCAAGCAGCTCGGGCAGGGAGCGCAGGCGAAACCCAAACAGCGGCGTCACCGCAGGTCCCCCTTGCCCGCGCGGCTCAGGAGCGGCAGGGTGGGTAGACGGACGAACGCGGCCAGGGCCAGCGCCGCGCGCACCCCCCACAGATTTCCGGCCAGCCCGAACAGAGGCCCGCAGCTGACCTGTCCCAGCGCGTCGGCCTGCGAGGCGAAGGAATTGATGGTGGCGCGCGAACCGGGGGGCAAGCCCTGGTTGAGCCACGCGGCGTACAGAGGACTGTACAGGCCGCGCAGCACCCCGTGAATCAGCAGCGCCCCCGCCGCCCACCCAAAGCCGGGCGCCAGCGCAAACGCCAGCAGCGCGGCCACGCTCAGCCCCAGGACCACACGCAGGGTACGCGCCACCTGTGCGGGCTGGCTCAGGTCCAGACGGCGGCGCAGGGGTTCTAGCACGGCCCAGCCTAGCCCAGAACCCGCCAGCGCCAGAGCAATAAACCAGCCCTGCGCGCTCAGGCCCCCAGGCAACCCGGTTTCGCGCAGCAGCAAGAACTCGTTCAGCCGGTCCAGAGCTTCAGTGCTGGCGCCATACAGGGCCGCCGCCACAATCAGCAGGATCAGGACCGGGCGGCCCCTCACCTCGCGCGCGCCCTGAACCAGCGGGGCCGTCAGGCCAGACCAGGTGTGGCGCTCGCCAGGAGCGGCAGGCGCAAACTTCTCTTCCGGCATGGCGCGCGCCAGAAACGCCGCCAGGATCAGCATCGTGCCGCCACCCGCCACGATGCAGAGGGCAGGGCCGCCCACACCCGACAGGCCCGCTGCGCCCAGGATGCCCAGCACCCCCGCCACGCGGGCATACTGACCGCCCAGCAGCAGGGCGCCGCCCAGGCAGTCCTCGCCCAGTTCATCGGCCAGCCACGCTTCCTGCGCGCCGCTGAGGCAGGTGTAGCCCACGGCGCTCACCACCTGCGCTGCCAGAATGACCACAAAGACGGGAAACGAGCCCACCAGCAGCATGGCCGCGCCCAGAGTCGCGCAACCCAGCACCACCGACCACTTACGCGAAAAGGCGTCGGCCAGGACGCCTGTGGGCACCTCTAGCACAAACGTCGAGAGTTCCAGCGCCGCGCCCACCAGCAGCAACTCGAAGGGCGTAAGCCCCACAGTTTGAAAGAAATACAGCCCTTGCAGCGTGTAGGCCAGGGCAAATGCAGCGGCCATGACGGCCTCGGTGACCAGATAAACCCGCAGAGGGCGGGAGGGATAGGACATGACAAACCTCGGGAGGGTGAACGTTCAGGGGTCAACGCGAAGCGGCGCGTGGCCCGAAGGAGGCCCGCAGCAGCTTCAGAACGTGGTGGAGGTCAGTTCAGGGTTGACATGGTGAATCACTCCCGAGGTTCGGGATGGGGGCAGGATAGGGGGGCGCGGCGCCAGGCGCGATACGCCAGGTGGCGCAGAGGGGCGCACCCTGTCCCGCATGGCTGCATAAGTTTGCAGACTGGCCTACCCCCCAGGCCTCCAAACCGTGTTACGCTCGTTCTCTGGAATGCCTAAGCGTACTGACCTCCAGACCATCCTGATTCTCGGCAGCGGTCCCATTCAGATTGGGCAGGCGGCCGAGTTCGACTATTCGGGCACGCAGGCGCTGAAGGCGCTGAAAAAAGAGGGCTACCGGGTGGTGCTGGTCAACAGCAACCCCGCGACCATCATGACCGACCCCGACCTGGCCGACGCGACGTACCTGGAGCCGCTGACGCCGGAATTCGTGCGCAAGGTCATTGAGAAAGAGCGCCCCGACGCCCTGCTGCCGACCCTGGGCGGTCAGACGGCGCTGAACCTGGCGATGGACCTGAACGCCGACGGGACGCTGGAAGAATTTGGCGTGGAACTGATCGGCGCCAACGCGGCGGCCATCAAGAAGGGTGAGGACCGCGAAGAATTTCAGGCCGCCATGAAGAAAATTGGCGTGGAGACCGCCAAGGGCCAGATGGTTCATTCGATGGAAGAGGCCGTGGAGTACCAGAAGGAAATCGGCCTGCCCATCGTGATCCGGCCGTCTTTCACGCTGGGCGGCACGGGCGGCGGCATTGCCCACACCTACGAAGACTTCCTGAAGATCACGGAAGGCGGCCTGCGCGACAGCCCCGTGACCAGCGTGCTGCTTGAGGAGTCCATTCTGGGCTGGAAGGAATACGAGCTGGAAGTCATGCGCGACACCGCCGACACAGTGGTGATCATCACCTCCATCGAGAACTTTGACCCGATGGGGGTGCATACCGGCGACTCCATTACCGTGGCCCCCGCGCAGACCCTCAGCGACGTGGAATATCAGCGCCTGCGCGACCAGTCGCTGGCGATCATCCGGGAAATCGGCGTGGACACGGGCGGCAGCAACATCCAGTTTGCGGTGAACCCCCAAGATGGGCGCGTGATCGTCATCGAGATGAACCCGCGTGTCAGCCGCTCCAGCGCGCTGGCCAGCAAGGCCACTGGCTTCCCGATTGCCAAGATTGCGGCGCTGCTGGCGGTCGGCTATCACCTCGACGAGCTGAAGAACGACATCACGCTGTCCACGCCGGCTTCCTTCGAGCCCAGCATTGATTACGTGGTGACGAAGATTCCGCGCTTCGCCTTCGAGAAGTTCCCCGGCAGCAGTGACGCGCTGGGCACCCAGATGCGCAGCGTAGGCGAGGTGATGGCGATTGGCCGCACCTTCAAAGAGAGCCTGCAAAAGGCGCTGCGGAGCGTGGAATCTGACGTGCGCGGCGCTTTCGCCGCCATGAGCGACGCAGACCTGCGCGGCCTGCTGTACGGCAACCCCCGCCGCCTGGAAGCCGTGCTGGAACTGCTGCGCCGGGGCGAGGGCGTGGACGCGCTGTTTGACGCCACCAAGATTGACCCCTGGTTCCTGGCCCAGCTCAAGGAAATCACCGACGCCGAAAAGGAACTGAGCGACCTGGGCCCCATTGCCGAGTGGAAGTACGAGATCTGGCGCGAGGTCAAGCGCCTGGGCTTTTCCGATGCCCGGATTGGCGAGATCGTGGGCCTGAGTGAACTTCAGGTGCGCGAGCTGCGCAAAACGGCCAAAGCCCTGCCCGTGTACAAGACGGTGGACACCTGCGCCGCCGAATTCGAGGCGTTCACCCCCTACCACTACTCCACCTACGAGTGGGAGGACGAGGTGAAGGCCACCGACAAGCCCAAGGTCGTGATTCTGGGCAGCGGCCCCAACCGCATTGGGCAGGGTGTGGAATTCGATTACGCCACTGTCCATGCCGTCTGGGCGCTGCAAGAAGCCGGGTACGAAACGATCATGGTCAACTCGAACCCCGAGACGGTCAGCACCGACTATGACACGGCCGACCGCCTGTACTTCGAGCCGCTGACCTTTGAAGACGTGATGAACATTGTGGAACACGAGCAGCCGGTGGGCGTGATCGTGCAGCTAGGCGGGCAGACGCCACTGAAGCTGGCCAAGAAGCTAGCCGACGCGGGTGCGCCCATAATCGGCACCAGCCCCGAGACCATCCACGAGGCCGAAGACCGCGCCTCCTTCAACGCGCTGTGCGAGCGGCTGGGCCTGCCGCAACCGAAAGGCAAGGTGGCCGAAACCCCAGATCAGGCCACGGCCCTGGCCACCGAACTGGGCTTCCCGCTGATGGCCCGTCCCTCCTACGTGCTGGGAGGCCGCGCCATGCGCACCGTGCGGAGTATGGAGGAGCTGACCACCTACCTGAACGAGGTCTACGCCGCTGTGGAGGGCCAGCCCAGCATTCTCCTCGACCAGTTCTTGGAAGGGGCGCTGGAACTGGACGTAGACACGCTGTGTGACGGCCAGACGGCCGTGGTCGCCGGCATCATGGAGCACGTGGAAGCCGCCGGGGTGCATTCCGGCGACAGCGCCTGCATCCTGCCACCCGTGAATCTGAGCCCTGACCTGCTGGCCCGCGTGAAGGCCGACACCGAACGCCTGGCGCTGGAACTGGGCGTGAAGGGCCTGATGAACGTGCAGTGGGCGGTGAAGGACGGCACTGCGTACATTCTGGAAGCCAACCCGCGCGCCAGCCGCACGGTGCCGTTCGTGTCCAAGGCCGTGAACCATCCCCTCGCCAAGAGTGCGGCGCGCATTGCCGTGGGGCACACGCTGGCGCAGATTGGCCTGACCGAAACGCCCACGCCGGGCATGTACTCGGTCAAGGAAGTGCACCTGCCATTCCTGAAATTTGCGGGCGTGGTGCCGGTGCTGGGGCCAGAGATGAAAAGCACGGGCGAGAGCATGGGCATTGACGCCGACCCCTACCGCGCCTTTTACCGCGCGCAGATTGGCGCGAAGAACTACCTGCCCACCCAGGGCACAGCGCTGGTGATGGGCGACGGGCTGGATGACGTAGCGAAAGCGCTACAAGAGGCTGGGTTGACTGTGATTCGGGAGCAGAACGGCGATGAGCTGCCTGCCCTGCTGATTGACACCACTAGCAGCCAACTGCTGAGAACGGCCCTGGAACGTGGCGTGCCGATTGTCAGCACGAAAGAAGGGGCCGAGTGGACGGCGAAGGCGATTGCCGCCGTGAAGGGTGAGGTGCTGGGCGTGCAGAGCTTGCAGGAGTGGATCAACGCCTAAGCTGGATTCTAGAAAAGAGGGCGCCCTGTGGCGCCTTCTTTCGCTGTTGTAGGCATGATGGAACGGTACGTTAGCGCCACTGTGCCTCTCTTGCGCCTCCGCTTTTTCTTCGACACCGGCTCTGGCACATGCCTGTGGGCAGGCAACACGGCCACGGAAGAACACTATGGCCTGGCCGTCGAAGCCCAGGACCTCCCTCTGCCGCCCGAGCTGGTGGCCGAGGCCGAACGCCTCACCGACCTCTGGGATACCGGGATTGACTGGAATGACCCAGGCGGGCCGTCCCCCTGGACAGCGGAGGACGAGCAGAGTTTTCGGGCGCAGGCGGATGCGCTGTTGGGGCGGCTGCGGGCGGCATTGGGGCCAGATTTTGAGGTGGTGGACGAGCGGTAATCCCACCCAGACAAAGAGACGGCGCGTCAAGCTGCCGTCTCCTTTCTTCTTTGCTTCGGGTGCCCAGGGTTTTTACTGCACGGTGATGCGCGCGTTGGTTTTGGCGTAACGCGTAGAGAAGGTCACGACATACTCGCCTGCCTGGGACAGCCCTGGCACCGACATGGGGTAGCGGGCGCTGCCACCAGGGGCCAGCGTGACAGGCTGGATATACCGCGCGCAGAGCGTAGCAGCCGGGTCCATCAGCATGGTCGTGGCCCCAGTACGAACTGACCTGGCCGTGACCGCCACCGGGCACAGATTCATGTCAACCTGCTGCGACTGGGCCGAGGTATTCATCAAGGTCAGCACGGTGTCAATGTCCCCAGCTCGGGCGACCCGCACCGGCACCCGCGCCGTTAACTGAAAATTCTGGGTGGTCTGAGCCTCCAACGGACTGGAGGCGGATGGAACGGCGGGCAGAGAGGTCTGGCAGGCAGCAAGCAGAACTGGAACGGCAAGCAGGAGAAAACGAACAGGCTGCTGTTTTTTCATAACAAAGCTCCCTGGGCGCCGCTGTGTTCAGCAGATCGCGCCCCTGGCTGAGAAGACCCTGAGTTCATCAGGGCAGTGTCTGATTCGCTCAGCCCACAGAGAAACACTCGGCTCAACGAAGGCTGAGATAAGGCTTCAACCCCTGTTCACTCTCCGTCAGCTTTCAGATGTCAGGCTTCCTTCTATGCACAAGATTGTTCAAGCCTCTGCCCTCGCCCTGGCCTTGCTGGGCACCGCGCAGGCCGCCACCGCCGTCACGACCACCACGGCCAACCTGCGCCGCGCGCCTTCCATGTCGGGCCCAGTGGTGGCCGTGGTGCCCCAGGGCCGCCTGCTGACTGTGGCCTGTCAGGGAAACTGGTGCCGTACCACCTTCCAGGGGCGCGGCGGCTACATGGCCCGCACCCTGCTGCGCCCCGTGACCAACAGCGCGCCTCTAGCCGGTGAAGGCACCCGCTTCTTTGCCACCTGCCAGGCTATGCGCAGGGCGGGTGTCGCCCCGCTACGCATTGGCAACCCCGGCTACCGCGTGGCCCTGGACCCCAACCACAACGGCTGGGCTTGCGACGCGGGCGAACGGTAAGCTTTGGTTGATTCAGAGCCGTGGGAAAACCCCTTCCCACTGCCTTGTCTGTTCTCTCTGCTGACAACTCTAGAGAGACAGGCGCATAACGCCCAGGCCACCTTTCTTGGCGATATACATGGCCTGGTCGGCATACGAGAGCAGGTCGTCAGGGTCTGGCCGCTCCACGTGTGGCGGCACCTCCACAAGCCCCAGGCTGAGGCCCACCGAGCCGGGCCTGTCTGGAAAGGCAACCAGCAGCTCGGCACTCACCTGTTGCGCGCGCACCAGGGCGTCTGGTCCAGTAAAGAGTAGCGTAAACTGATCGGCTTTCAGGCGGCCCGCTTGCTCGCCGCTGCGCAGCAGGCCCTGAGCCGTCTGGCCCACCCGGCGCAGCAGCGCGTCTCCGGCGGCGGGCCCATGCGTCGCGTTCAGGGCCCCAAACTGGTGGAGGTCAAGCAGGCCCACGACAACTGGCGTCTGGGTAACGGCAGCCTCCTGCTGGGCCAGAAACACCGCGCGCATGAAGGCGCGGCGGTTGGCCAGGCCAGTCAAGTCGTCCCGGAGCGCCTGGTCGTACAGGCGGCGGGTCAGGCGGCGCAGGTGCAGCTCACTGGCCACCAGCTCGGCAAAATTGGACAGCGTGGTTCGGTCAGCGGCAGTGAAGGGGCGCGGCTCCTGGTCAATGACGCAGATGGTGCCCACCGCATGCCCGGTCTCCGTGACCACCGGCGCACCTGCGTAAAAGCGGATATGAGGCTCGTGCGTGACGCCGCGCATGTGGGCGGTGGCGTCCAGGCGGGCTGCGTCCTCAATCACCGTGACGCCCGGCTGCCCGATCACCAGAGCACAGATCGAATCCTGGCGCGGGTCTTCCGAGTGCCGGAAGCCCACTGTGGCCTTAAACCACTGCCGGTCCCGGTCAACCAGGGTGATGGAGCCGTAAGGCGCCGAGAAATGCTGCGCCGCCAGCCCCATAATCCGGTCAAACGGCGGTTCGCGCGGCGTGTCAAGAAGCCTAAGGTCATGCAGGTCCGCCAGGCGCTCTTCCTCGCGGGGGTCCAGGGCAACAGCCATACAGCAGGATAGGGCGCGGGCGATGACGGTTTCCTGTCACCGCCCCCTTTTGCGCTGGCCTCTTTCCTTACTTGTACTGCGGCCAGGGCCAGGTTTTAAAGGTCACTTCCTGCCATTTGGGGTGCATGCCCTCGTCTTCTTGCAGGTTGACCAGTTTGCTCATGGCGCATTTCTGGTATTTCATCAGCAGGTCTTTTTTCTCGGGCGTCTTGAAGTCACGGGTGGCCAGCACGCTCTGGACCGCCACAGTGGGCACACTGGCGGCCCCCAGGTTGGGATACAGCAGCTTGGCGCTGGTGTAGATACCCTGCAAGCTGGGCGCGTAGGGCACTGGCACCAGATTCACGCCGCTCAGATCCTTAACCCAGGTGGCGGGCTGCCCCACCACGGCCAGCACGGCGTCGGCCTGATTGCCTCTCAGGGCGGCAAAGGCGGCGTCGCGGTCTTTGACACTCAGGACGGTGTAGGGCACGCCCAGCTTGGCGCTCAGCACCTTGGCGGTCACCAGGCTGCCGCCCCAGGCGGCCACGCGCTTGCCCTTCAGGTTGGCAAAGGTGGCCACCCCTGTGGTGGTCACGCGGCCCAGCAGATCGCGCTTTTGCACCGGCGGTTTGGCAAAGAGGTGAATTTCCTCGCTGTGCAGCGGCAGCAGGGCCTTGATGTTGTCCACACGGGTGTCGCCGTCAATCTGCTGCTTGGCCTTCAGCACGTCGCTCTGGACAAACGCCAGCGAGACCTCGTTGCCCAGCAGCAGGTCAATATTTTCCAGGCTGCCGCTGGTGCCGCGTTCTTTCAGGTAGGCGCTCTGGGTGCAGACCTTGCCGACGTTCTTGAACATGATGGAATAGGTGCCAGTCGAGCTGCCGGTCGCCACATTCAGTGTGGTCGGCGTGGCCGCCTGGGCCAGAGGAACGGTGAGGAGCAGGGCGGTCAGGGCCAGTCGTTGCATGGGTCTCTCCGGGTTATTTGAGGTCGCCGTAGCCGCTGCCGCCGCTGGGGGTGGCCGGTACGGTCTCGGTGGGGGCACTGGGCGCTGGATCGGTCCCAACATTAGCGGTGGCCGAGCGATTCTGGTCCAGGGCAATCACCACGCCGCAGACCACCAGAATCAGGGCCAGCAGCCCGCCCAGGCGTGCCGCGCGGTTCATGCACTCCCCCGGCGCTGGTTGCTGTTTTCCTCGCCAGCGGCCAGCGCCTGATCCAGCAGCGCGGCGTTGCGACCCGCGCGGCGGGCGATCTCGGACAGGGCGCTTTCGGTGACGTGGCGGTCCTCGGCACTGAGCTTGGCCTGTTGCAGGGCCGTGGCGACGTTGCCCTTGGCCTGCGCCAGCTGCGTGTCGATGCGTGCTTTCTTGATCTGGCGGTCGAACTCGGCCAGGTCGGCGCGCAGGTCGGTCAGGTGGGTCTGGGCGCGGGCGAAAGCATCGCGGCTGACCTGCAAGTCGTTTTCCCAGCGGGCCACATCGGCCGCGTCCATATCGGCGCGGCTCTGGTCAATCAGGCGGCGAAAGTCTTCCAGATGCCCGTTGGCCTCCTGCAGCTGCCGCCCCTTGGCCTGAATCAGGCTTTCAAACTGCTTGCGCTGCACGATCAGGGTCTCCAGCGGCATGGCGCGCGCCACCCCCTCCTTGGCCCGCACCCGACCGGCATTCAGCGCCAGTATCAGGGCCGGCATCAGGAACACCACGGCCAGCAGGGCCACCAGAAACGCGCCGATGGTTACGGTGGTCAGGGCCACGTTAAACACGGCAATGGCCGCGCCGCCCAGGGCCGCCAGCGCCAGCACGCCTCCGCCGGTCATCAGGGCAAGTTTGCCCGCTGTGACTGGCCGCTGCACCGGCGTCTGCGTGGAGGGGCGCAGTTCTATGACACTCTCGTCCCGGAAGGGCTGGCTCATACCCTCCTTATACGCCGAATTTGGGCCGGGCGTTGCGGCGCTGCCCGAGGGCCGGCGACTTTACAGAGCGGCGCTGGGGTGCTACCTTTCCTGGGCCCGCAAACACGGGGCTGTGGCGCAGTTGGGAGCGCGTCTGAATGGCATTCAGAAGGTCAGGGGTTCGAATCCCCTCAGCTCCACCAAAACAGCAAGGCCCCTCCGGTTACAGGAAGGGGCCTTCTCGTTTCAGTCACGCCCCTGGTGGACTGAAAGGGGCGCCGCCACACTGCTGGCATGACCCAGCAGGCTTCTCTCTTTGTGACTGACCTCACCGCCGCCCGCGCTCTGCGGCAAGATCACACCCTGCTGGGCCTGTTTGTCTCGCCGCAGTCGCCCAGCGACCTGGCCCCGCGCCTGGGCATGGCCCCTAGCCTCGTGCATCACCACGCGCGGCGGCTGACGGACCTGGGCCTCCTGTTTGAACAGCGGCGCGAGGGCGGGCGCGTGTATTTTCAACTGGCAGCGCGGGAATTTCGGGTGCCCATGAGCCTGCGGCCACCGGGGGACGCCCTGGGGAACGGCGCGGCTGACCTGCACGAGCTGAGTAAAGGCTTTTTGCGCGCCTACTGCCGCTCATGGGGTCAACTGCACGACAGCGAGGAAGATGTGTATGGCTTTGGCGACGCCCAACATCCAGCCGCGCCCATGACGCCGCCGGACGCCCCCAGCCCGGAAGGGCACCCCGCGCATCTGGACCGCCTCACCCTGCACCTGACGCCAGCCCGGTATCAGCGCCTGGCCCGCGCCCTGAGCGCCCTGCTGGACGAGGCTTATATCCAAGGCCACAGCGAGGGCGGCCAGTCCTGCACCCTGGCGGTCCTGGCCTACCGTGAAGCCCCTGGTCCGGCCCTCAGCCTCTCCCGCTCCGTGAACAGTTTTCTGGGCGCAGAGCAATAGGAAAGAGGCACGCCTGTCAGCGGCGTGCCTCTTCTTCCAAACTCTTCTTTACGCTGTAACGAGTTGCTCCCAGCCGAAGACCGCGCGGTCATCCACGGCCAGCGTTTCGTTGCCGGCCTTGATGGTCGCGGCCAGGGCCTTGGTTTCGGGGAACAGCTTAGCGAAATAGAACCGGGCCGTCTGCACCTTGCTGAGGTAGAAGCCGTCCTTGTCCTGACCAGCGTCCACCTTGTCGTGGGCCAGTTTGGCCATCCGCGCCCACAGGTAGCCGTACACGACATGCCCAAAGAAGCGCAGGTAGTCCACCGCCGCTGCGTTGACCTCGTCGGCGCCGCCTTCCTGCATGGCCTTCTGGCCGATCACCATGGTCAGGCTGCCGAGCTGCTGCGCGGCCTTGCCCAGTTGGGTCACGTAGTCCCCGATGTGCTCGTCGCCCTCGTGCTCCTCGGCAAATTCTTGCAGGGTGCCCGCCAGCTTCTGGAGCTTCTTGCCGCCGTCCATCAGGACCTTGCGGCCCAGCAGGTCGAGGCTCTGAATGCCGTTGGTGCCCTCGTAAATCTGGCCGATACGGGCGTCGCGGACAAACTGCTCCATGCCCCATTCCTGAATGTAGCCGTGACCGCCGAACACCTGCTGGCTCTGCACAGCCACGTTGAAGCCATTGTCGGTCATGAAGGCCTTGGCGATGGGGGTCAGCAGGGCCACCAGATCGGCGGCTTCCTTGCGCTTGGCCTCGTCGGGGTGGTGGTGCTCAGTGTCCAGGCTCAGGGCCAGCCACATGGCCATGGCGCGGCCCGCCTCGCTGTAGGCCTTGCCCGTCAGCAGCATGCGGCGCACGTCGGGGTGCACGAGAATCGGGTCGGCCTGCTCGCCGGGGTTCACGCGGGGCTCGTGGCGCATCTGGGTGCGGTCTTTGGCATAGGCCAGCGCGTTTTGGTAGGCGACTTCGCCCAGCCCCAGACCCTGCAGGCCGGTGCCCAGGCGGGCCGCGTTCATCATGATGAACATGTGGTTCATGCCCTTGTTGATTTCGCCGACCAGCCAGCCCCTGGCGCCGTCGAAGTTCAGGACAGCTGTGGCGTTGCCGTTGATGCCCATCTTGTGCTCAATGGAGCCACAGACCACGCCGTTGCGCTCGCCCAGGCGGCCGTCGGCGCCCGGAATGTATTTGGGCACCAGGAACAGCGAAATCCCCTTGGTGCCTTCGGGGCTGCCGTCCAGGCGGGCCAGCACCAGATGGACGATGTTCTCGGCCATGTCGTGCTCACCGGCCGAGATAAAGATTTTGGTGCCCGTCACGCTGTAGGTGCCGTCGCCGTTGTCGCTGGCCTTGGTGCGGATGATGCCCAGGTCGGTGCCGGCGTGGGGCTCGGTGAGGCACATGGTGCCGGTCCACTCGCCGCTGACGATCTTGGGCAGGTACAGGTTCTTCAGCTCGTCGCTGCCCACCGCGTGCAGGGCCGAGTAGGCGCCGTGCGAGAGGCCGGGGTACATGGCCCAGGCCACGTTGGCGCTGTTCATCATCTCGACGAGCACGTTGCTGATCAGGTGGGGCATGCCCTGGCCGCCGTAAGTGGGGTCAGCGTCCAGCGCGGACCAGCCGGCCTGGGTGTACTTCTTATATGCGGCCTTAAAGCCCGTGGGGGTCGTGACCTCGCCGTCGTCATGGCGCACGCAGCCTTCCTGATCGCCCACGCGGTTCAGAGGCACCAGTTCGGTTTCTACAAACCGGGCGGCTTCGTCCAGCACCTGGCTCAGCAGGTCGGCGTCGGCGACTTCGTTGGCCGCGTAGTAGGGCATCTTGCCGAGTTCGGCAGGGGCGTCAAGCAGTTCGGTCATCAGGAACTTGATGTCGCGCAGCGGGGCTTTGTAGCTGGGCATGAGTACGGCCTCCTCGTGGGGTTTCGCCCCCAGGGGACGCCACCCGGCACTGTTAGTTGAACTGAGTATAAAACTTTGGGGGGCAAATGTCATGTGGGCTGAGCTGGAATTGGCCGTCAGTGGTTACCTCTTGACAGGGCCTTACTCGACCGCTTCAAGGGGGCTGAGGAGGCAGCCCAGGCCAGCGCTCTTACTCCAGGTGCATAATCAGTGCGGTCAGCTCTGTCCTGTTAAGGCGTGTGGGTGAATGTTTTTCGGAGCTGCCGGCTGGGGTTGACCTGCGCTGCATACCGCGCTATGCTTTTCTTATCACCGCCGAAGAAGGCGGTTTTTTTTATTTTCCGCATGATATTGGTCCCGCTGACGTGTCTCCAGAAATGCTGGAAGGTAGATAGGCCAGGTCGTTGGCTCCTTACCGTCACCCTGCTCAACCGAATTGCCGTCTCTGACGGACTTGCGGCACAGACCGCTGGGCCGGCTGGAGTGAGGCACGGGTTTTTCGGGTATGGTGTGAGGAATCATGAACTACCCAAGCCTGGTCTGGCACCTCAAGCGCACGGAGCTGTTTGCCGACCTTGAACTTGCCGAACTGGAGCGTGTGGCGGCCAGCACGCCCTACCGCTCGTATGGGCCGGGCGAGGTCATCTACCGTATGGACGACCCGGCCGACGCGCTGTATTTCGTGCGCAGCGGTCTGGTGAAAATCAGCAAACTGTTTCCCAACGGCAAGGAAGCCATCCTGGGCGTCATTGGCCAGCACGACACCTTTGGTGAGCTGCTGCTGCAACCCGAGGAGCGGCGTCCCACCCAGGCCGAAGCCCTGGAGCGCACCACCCTGATCGTGCTGCCGCGCAGCGAGTTGCAAAAACTGCTGAGCAGCAAGCCTGACCTGGCCATGAAACTGATTCGCCTGATGGCGGCGCGGCTCTTTGAGGCCCAGGCCTGGACCGCCACCGTCAGTGCTTACAGCGCCCCCGAGCGCGTGGCCAGCCTGCTGTACCGCCTGGCGCGCGAATTTGGCCGGCCCCACAGCCAGGGCGTGGAGCTGAACCTGAAGCTGAACCAGGAAGACATTGCCCGCATGGTGGGCGCCACCCGCGAAACGGTCAGTCACTCGCTGGGCAAGCTGAAGCAGGACGGCGCCATCGTGCGCGCCCGCACGCCGATTATCGTGCGGATGGACGCGCTGAAGCGGTACATCGAGCAGGGCAGCTAAGAGACTAGGTTTAGGGCCAAAGCGGCGAAGAGTTGCCGTTGTAAAGCGGCTTTCGCGGGTCAGAACGGCTCGCGCACGTAACTTGCACCTTTCCATCGAGCCTAAAGCTGAAGAGTGGCAGTCGAGACGCCACATCGAAGATGCCGGCCAGAGAACGTTTGCTGTCCACCCAGAGCGGCGTTCAGATTTCTGCATGACAGCATCCGCAGGCCTCCGCCACCCGGCCTCTTTATCAGCCCTGCGTGACGCAAGCAGAGTTTTCTATTACTCTGCTCTATGTAGAACCAGCGCAGTGATTATGTCATCAACCCATTCCCAGCGAGATGCAGGGAGATGTGTCCGGCCCTCTGTCTCCCATCAAGGAGAAATTCCATGAAACTTCTGCTGACTTCTGGCGGCGTGACCAATGCGAGTATCCACGGCGCACTCCTCGGCCTGCTGGGAAAACCCATCGCCGAGGCCAGCGCCCTGTGTATTCCAACCGCGCAGTGGGGCCACCCGTGGTGCGGGCCTGCTTCGGCCCGGCGCTTCATCACAGACGGCAGCCCGGCGACCATGTGCGGCCTGGGCTGGAAATCGGTGGGCGTCCTCGAACTCACCGCGCTGCCCAGCATCAGCCAGGACCGCTGGGTGCCGTGGGTCAAGGAGGCGGACGTGCTGCTGGTAGACGGTGGCGACGCGACCTATCTGGCCCACTGGATGCGGGCTTCTGGGCTGGCGGAACTGCTGCCCGCCCTCTCTGAAACCGTCTGGGTGGGCCTGAGCGCCGGCAGCATGGTGATGACGCCCCGGATTGGGAAGCTGTTCGTGGAGTGGCCCGGAGCGCCAGATGACCGGACGCTGGGGCTGGTCAATTTCTCCATCTTTCCGCATCTGGACCACGAGATGATGCCCGGCAACACCCTGGCCGCCGCCGAGCAGTGGGCGTCCAGCGTGGCGGGGCCGTGCTACGCCATTGACGATCAGACCGCCATTACCGTGGTGGACGGCACCGCTGAGGTGGTTTCTGAAGGGCACTGGAAGCTCCTGAGGGCCTGAGCGCAGCATAGAAAAGGCCCGTCAGCACCCAGGCATACCTGGGCAACTGCGGCCTCCTGGCCGGAAGCGGCCACTTACACTGCCCTATGCGCGCCATCCGTCCTGCCAGGCCAGAAGATGCCCGCGCCATTGCGGCCATTCATACCGACAGCTGGCGCGAAACCTACGCCGGGCTGATGCCTGAAGACTTTCTGGCGCGCATGACGGATGAAGCGCAGCGTGAGCGCCGGGCAGCTTTCTGGGCGCAGAACATTGCAGCTGGGCAGGACGTGGTCCTCGTGGCCGAGGAGGACGGTGAGGTCATCGCCTTCGCTTCAGCCGGAGCGCCGCGCGACCACGAGGGTTACGGCGCCGAACTGTTCACGCTATACAGCCGCCGGGCCACCCAGGGGCAGGGCACCGGGCGGGCGCTGCTGCGCGCAGTGGCAGCTGCCCTTCAGGCACGCGGCGCCCAGAGCCTCGCCCTGTGGGTGCTGGACGTGAACCCTACCCGCCAGTGGTATGCCCGCCAGGGCGCGGCCGAGGCGGGCGAGAAGGCAGAACCGATTGCCGGCGGCGAACTGCGGGAAATTCGCATGGGCTGGCCGGATCTCCGGAAGCTGGCAGTTGGTGAAGCCTGAAGCACCACACACGCCAGCCCCGTCTTGCGTGAGGTTGAGGGTTGCTCAGTTACCTCAGAGCGGATGAAGTGCCACAGAGCGCCCATCACCTAGAGCACCGTGGCGTGGCCTTGAAGGGCAACAGCACACCCTCAAGGCCGCGAAGCACTGCCCTGAACACCAGGCCTCACAGGCCACGCTCCTTTACCGCCGGAGTTTGCGCGCCGCCTCATCTGGGGTAATCTCGCCGCGCTCCAGACTGGCCAGCACCTCGGCCTGGGGGTCGGCCTGCTCGGGCTCGTAGCCGATGGCGCGCAGCAGGGTGTCAAAGCGGGCGCGCACGGTGGGGTAACTCAGGCCCAGGACCCGCTCGACCTCCTTCAGGTTGCCCCGCACGCGGATGTACAGACGCAGAAACTCCAGATTTTCGGGCGACAGCACCGCAAATTCATTGAGTTCAAAGACCCCGCGCACTGTGACGTCGCTGGTGGGAAAACGCAGTTCGGTGACCAGCGGGGCTTCGGTCTCGTCGGGAAACGGCAGGGGCAGGGGGCGCATAAGGGTCATGGTTGATGGTTCCTGGTGGCGGGTCAAGTGGGGAAGCAGGGCGGGCTGGTGGTGGAGAGAACGGCTGTGTCCCTTCCACCACCAGCCCGCCGCCCCTTACTTCAAGGAAATATGCACTTCGTTGCCGTGCTTGTCCTCGGCTTCAATCAGGGGACCGGGGGCCGGGTTGGCCTCCAGCAGCAGTTGCAGGGTCTCCAGGCTAAAGCCGGCGGCTTCCAGGGCCGCGATGCCGTGTGGCGGAATCAGTTTGCCCAGGTGCGGGGCCAGACTGACCGGAATATTGGCCTTGTACTCGTCGCCGTGCTGGGACTCCACATGCACCCGCAGGATGCGGGATGAGGCCGCACTGTGGGGGCCGTGACTCCAGGACCGGCTGCCCACGCTGCGCTCGACTTCCTCGGCCACGCGGCCCACCATGTCTTCAATCTCGCCGGGCAGCCGGTCCAGAAAGCTGTCCAGACCGCGCGGGCGGGCGCCGCCAATAATCACCTGGGGGCGGCGCGGCGCCTGGGGTGGGCTGGGGGGCGCGGGCGGGGCTTCGCGTACACCGCGCAGCAGCATCAGGTGTTCGGCCACCTGGCCAGTGTCCAGTTCAGGGCGGGCCAGCAGGGCAGACACCAGTTCGCGGTCGGTGGCGGCCAGGGCCAGCTTGGGGCTCAGGGCGGCCAGCAGCGGCGCGGCGTCGTCCAGGGTCAGTTTCTCGGCGCGAATCAGGTCCAGGATGCGTTTAATCTTCTCTCTCATGGGCAGTCCCCCCGGGGAAACCAGGCAGCGCTCCGGCACGAGGCCGCCAGGTAGAGGCTCCGGCGCGCGTCATACTCGGCGCGCAGGGCCGCGCGGTGCTGTTGGCGGGCCAGCAGCGTCTCGGGCGCCGGCGCCGCGGTCAGCCTGGCCCACAGGGCCCGCAGGCCCAGCCGCAGGGTCAGCGGCGCCAGGGGCCGCGCTGCGGGCAGATGCAGGCGCATCACTGGGTCACCACCTTCAGACTGCCGGCGGCCACTTTGCCGCTCAGGAAGGCCTCGCCGCCGCCCAGCTGCCCGCTGTGGCGGGTGTTGAGAAAGCCGCCCTGGCGGTGGGTGGGAAAGTCGGCCCGGAAATTGCCCACCGTCACGCTGGCGTCCAGGCGCACGCTGCTGCCTTCTTTCAGGCGCAGGGTGGCGTTGCCCGCGTTGACCTCGACGCGGTGGTCGCCGCCAGTGAGCACGCCGGCCCACTTGAGGTTGCCGCCATTCACGCTGGCGTTCAGGGTGCGGGCGCCGCGCAGCGAGAGGTTGCCGCCGTTCACGTTCAGGTGGGTGGGGCCGCTCAGTTCGGCGGCGGTCAGGTTGCCACCGTTCACCTCAGCGCTCAGGCTGACGGCGCGGCCCATGCGGACGTTGCCGCCGTTGACCTCGGCGCGCATCTCGCCGGCGATGTCCGGCAGGGTCAGGTTGCCCCCATTCACCTCGGCTTTGACGTGCCCCGGCACGAACGGCACCGTCAGGATGGCCTTCAGGCTGCCCGTCTGGTGATGAGCCCCAGGCACGCGCGCCACCCGCCAGCCCTGCTCGGTCTCTTCTAGGGTCAGGCGACCTTCTTCACTGGCGCTGAGGTGTGGGGCCGTCAGCGAGGCGTCTTGAAGCACCGTCAGGCTGTAGCCCTTGACCAGCAGGTGGAGCGACTGTCCTTCCTGAAGGGGTGGCAGCGCGGCTGGGTCGCCCCAGTCGGCCTGTGGCTCGGTGGCTGGCACCTCGCCTTCCAGTAAGCCCTGGGCCTCCTCGGCGGTGAGTTTGCCTTCGGCCACCAGACGCTGAACGTGCGAACGGAACTCGTCCTGCCCATGCTGTTCATTCATGCTCGTCTCCTTTGCAGATATAGAAACATGATTCTTACAGATTGTCAAACCTGAGTTTTTAATCTATGCCAAAGGGGGTGTTTGGGAGCTGTTATCAGCCCCCTAAGGCCAAGTTTTACAGGCCTCTTTGATAAATGGAAAGTTGGACTTTCCAAAGGCCTGTTCTTTCCCTCTCCCTTATGCTCTGGCTATGACGCTCCCCAACCTCACTCCGGCCCAGCGCACCGACATTGAACTCCTGGCGCGCGGCAAGCAGGACAAGAGCCGCACCCTGCGTGACCTGAAACTGCCAGAAACGCCGCAGGCGGCCCATACCCTGCTGCTGCGCGCGGGGCTCTGGACTGAGGCGCGCACGCCCTATGCTGACCGCCTGGGCGCCGCCCTGAGCGCCCTGACCCTGGAGGTGCCGCCCTTTGCCCCAGCCGAGCGGCTGGACCTGACACAGCTGGACGCCTACGCCATTGACGACGAGGGCAACCGCGACCCCGATGACGCCGTGGCCGCCGAGGCCCTGCCGGACGGAGGCACGCGCCTGTGGGTCCATGTAGCGGATGTCGCGGCGCTGGTCGCCCCCGACAGCGAGCTGGACCTGGAAGCCCGCGCGCGCGGCGCCACCCTGTACCTGCCGGACCGCACGGTGGGCATGTTGCCCGACGCCCTGGTGGAGCAGGCCGGGCTGGGCCTGCACCCCACCACGCTGGCCCTGAGCATCAGCCTGGACCTGGACGCGGACGGCAACGCCGACGCGGTGGACGTTCACCTGACGACCGTGCGGGTCTCCCGCCTGACCTATGACCAGGCGCAGGCGGCGCTGGACGCCGGGCAGGAACCGTTTGTCACGCTGGCCCGGCTGGCCGCGCAAAGCCGGGCGCTTCGGGAGAGCGAGGGCGCCCTGAGCATTGACCTGCCCGAAGTGCGCGTCAAGGCGAGCGAGGAAGGCGCGCAGGTCACGCCGCTGCCCAAGCCGCCCATGCGCGCGGTGGTGCAGGAATGCATGACGCTGGCCGGCTGGGCCACCGCCATCTACGCCGACGACCACGACCTGCCGCTGCCGTTTGCCACCCAGGACGCGCCGCACCGCGAGGTGCGCGGCGAGACCCTGAATGCCCAGTGGGCGCGCCGCAAGACGCTGGCCCGCACCCGCTTTCAGCCGGCCCCCGGCCCCCACGCGGGCATGGGCCTGGACCTATACGCCCAGGCCACCAGCCCCATGCGGCGCTATCTGGACCTGGTGGTGCATCAGCAGCTGCGCGCCCACCTGACCGGCGGCTCTCCCCTAAGTGGCAAAGAGGTCGCCGCCCGCGTGGCCCAGGCCCAGATGAATGCCGACGCCACCCGCACGGCCGAGCGCCTGAGCCGAAAGCACCACACCCTGCGCTTTATAGCGGCGCAACCTGAACGGGTCTGGCCGGCGGTGGTCGTAGAGCGACGCGGCCCCCAGGCGACCCTGCTGATTCCGGAACTCGCTTTCGACGTGGCCGTGAGCACCGCCACCCCAGCTGGTCAGGAGGTGCAGGTGCAGCTGACGGACGTGAATCTGGCGGACCTGAGTGTGCGTGCACGGGTGACCGGATAAGGGGCAGCAGAAGCACCCAAATCCCTGACCAGAACGGGACAGATGACTCCGGCTCTGTATAAAATCACACGCTCTGATTTCGCTAAGAACGAAAAAAGAGCGTGAGAGACGCACAATCTGGTCTGGCAAACCTGATTCATCTTTCATTCATCTGCCTGCCGCTGTGGCTACACTGCCAGGTATGTCAGCAGCGAGTTCCATCACGAGCGACATCGTGTCCCTGCGCATGAGCCATTGCCGCGCCGAGCACGCCGCCCGCAGTGCCCAGTACCACCTCGCTGTGCTGCACTACCGCACCTGCCTGGAAGTCGCCGAATGCCGTGAAGACTGCCGCGCTGTGGAGTTCTTTGCCCTGAAGCTGGCCCACTGCTACGACCGCATGGGCCTGGGTCAGAAGGCTGCCAGTTTCCGCGCGCTGGCCGACAGCAGTGAGCCGCCGCTGCTGGGCTGAGATCGGTTGAGGCCGACAGCACGGTTGGGGCCGTAGTCCTGGCCCGTCACCTGGAGCAAACGCTTTTTGGTCAGCAGGCCTTCTCCGGTCGCTCCCTGCCTACCTGCGGCCTCTTGCCGGGCTGCTTCCCTGAGGCCAACCTTTGGCCAGAGGTCACCTGCGCGTCAGGTGCAGGGCGCACACTCTGGACCATGCGCGCTTTTCTGACGGCCCTGACCCTGCTGCTTCCGGCCTCTGCCCACGCCGCCACCCTCGACCTGCATCTGGGCCAGACCGGCCAGCTGGGGAGCCGCACCCTGACCCTCCTGCGGGTGCAGGACAGCCGCTGCCCTATCAACGCCCGCTGCGTGAGGGCCGGTGAACTCCAGGCCAGTGTCTTAGTGACAGAGGCGGGCCGGACACGGCTGCTGCGGCTTGTCTGGCCCGAACCGGGCAACCAGCTTCCTGTGGCGGGGGTGCGTGTCAGCCGGGCGACAGATCTGCTGGCAGGGTCTGGGCCTAAAGAGCCGCTGGTGGTGACGTTCAGCGACGAGCCGGCCGGGCGTTGAGGGCCACCATGTCACTGGCCACGCTCACCGGCCTGACCAGTTAGTGAGCCTCGGCGTCAGCGTTGACGCCCGAACGCCGCTCTATTTCACGACCTGAACCCCTTGCTCGGCCATGATCCAGAACCGCCCGGCGGCGTCCGGCTGCACGAACAGAATGTTAGGGGCGGTGTACCCCCGGCTGAGGCTCTGGCGCTGCGCTGAAATTTGCACGAAAGCACCTTTGACCTGATAGCTGACATTGAAGTAACGGTCTGGAGTTTCTGTTAAGGGGACGCTGACGGCCAGCTTTTTGTACTGCGCGCCGGTCAGTTCCAGGGTGCGGTTGCCTGTAGTGGCGCTCTGCCGGGTGACGATGATGCGTGCAGTGTCGTGATACAGCGCTGCAGCGCGCCGACCGTCGTTGGCCGCATGGGCCGCCAGGTACTCGGCGAAGAATGTCTTGGCGCCAGCCAGCAGCTGCGCGTCGCTGAGCTTGTTGGTCTGGGCACTCACCTCTGCCGAAACGGTCAGGAGAGAAAGGAGGAGCAGGCGCTTCATCCTTCCAGGCTAACAGTGCTCGGGACGCCACGCCGCCTACTCTGAGCATTTACCCGATTGATCTAGCACCGGCTGAACCAGGAGTCATCGGTGATTTAATGGCCCCCATGTCTGACGCTTCCCTCACGCCCCAGGCCCACCCCACCCCGCGCGAACTGGGGTTTGCCATGCCCGCCGAGTGGGCGCCGCACGCCGCGACCTGGCTGAGCTGGCCTGCGGACGATGACCTGTGGTTTGGTCACCTGGACGCCGTACGCGGCGAGTTTGCCGAACTGGTGCGGACCATCGCCCGCTTTGAACCGGTGCAGTTGCTGGTGCGCGACGAGGAGAGCGAGACCGACGCGCGCGGCCGCCTGACCGGCGCCGACGTGACCTACCACCGCGTGCCGCTGGACGACGTGTGGGTGCGTGACAACGGCCCCATCTTCGTGCAGCGGGACAGGGACGTGGCCCTTACCGACTGGAAATTCAATTCCTGGGGGGGCAAATTCAACTGGCACAACGACGACCGGGTGCCGGAATACGTGGCAGAGCAGCTGGGCGTCCACCGCTGGGCGCTGCCGTTCGTGCTGGAAGGCGGCGGCCTGGAGGTCAACGGCGCCGGAGTGGGCCTGACCACCCGCTCCTGCTTCCTGACCGACACGCGCAATCCTGGCCTGACCGAAGAGGGTTACGCCTTCTTGCTGGGCGACACACTGGGCATCAGGAAACTGCTGTGGCTGGACGGCGGCCTGGAGAATGACCACACCGACGGGCACATTGACACCATTACCCGCTTTACCGACGAGCGCACCATTGTCACCAGTGTCGAGAGCGATCCCAGCGATCCCAACCACGCGGTGATGAGCAAAAATCTGGCCGACCTGCGCGCCATGACTGACGCACACGGCGAGCCTTTCCGAATCGTAGAGCTGCCACTGCCCGCCGACTATCTGGAAGGCGCCGAGGGCCGCCTGCCACCCACCTACGCGAACTTTTATATCGGCAACGGCTTTGTCGCCGTGCCGCAATATGGGGACCCCAACGACGCCCGCGCGCTGGAGATTCTGACGCCGCTGTTCCCCGGCCGCGAGGTGATTGGCCTGAGCAGCCGGGCGATTATTGAGGGCGGCGGCTCCTTTCACTGCGTGACCCAGCAGCAGCCGGCCGGGCAGGCATGGCAGAGCGAGTAGGTCAGTTCTCCCAGTGCCGCCGGCCCCACAGCGCCTCTGATTCGAGGATGTAGGCCCCGCGCAGTTCCTCGACCAATTTGGACGGGCTAGGAATGAAATAAAACCAGGGCAGGCCAGCGCGTTCCAGCAGCGGCTCGCAGGGTTCGTACCAGTCGGTCTTTCCCTCGGGCGACCAGCGGCGGCAGAGGCCGACAGGACAGTCGCAAGTCGCCGCCTTCACCCTGGGCCTGGAAAGCAGGTGGGTCAGCGCGGCCTCGCGGGACTCAAAGACCTGGCTGCCGCCTGAAGTCCCACCTGGGCCGACAAAGAAAAAGCAGAACTCGCCAGGGCAACACGAAGAATCAGGTTTGACAGAAGGATGATAGAGAATACCGCTATTTTCGCAGAAGGAGCAGCATGACGGAACCTCTGGCATTCATTGACCTCGGGGACGGCTACAGCGCCTGCCCCGTCTCGCTGGACACTTACCGTGAAGCCTGCGCGCGACTGGAAGACCAAATTTTTGGCGGAAACTCGCTGTATGCCTTTGACCCACCCGTGCGCTCTGCCCCGCCGCTGGGCGAGACGTGGAACTGGGGCATCTACCACGGGGCCGAGTTGGTGGGCTGGCACCATGCCCACGCCCGCGACGAGCGCACCGTCTACATGGCCGACACTGGCTTGCTGCCGGCACACCAGGGACGCGGCGTCTACACCCGCCTCCTGCCGCACCTGCTGACCACCTTTCGGGCGGCCGGGTTCACCCTGGTTCAGAGCCACCACCGCGCCACCAACAATGCCGTCCTGGTGCCCAAACTGCGCGCCGGCTTTTATCTCCAGGGTCTGAATGCTTACGCTGGTGGTCTGAATGCCGCCCTGACCCTCTCTCTGGACGACGCCTATGCCGGCGCCATGCACGCGCGCAGCGGTTTCCGGGGGGCGTGGGGAGAGACGGCCCGGCGGCTGGGCCTGCCGGAGATTCCGGCCGCGCCGGTCAGCGAGCCTCCCCTGTTGCCACTGCCGCTGGAAGCTGAGCCTGGCACGGACCTGGGCGGTGGGTACAGCCTGCACCGCGTCACGACAGACGTGTACCGCACAGTCTACGGACAGCTGGAAGCCTTCGCCTACAGCACGGTGTCCTTTGACTGGGCAGGGACAGCTGAAGCGGCCCCGCCGCGTGGACCACTGTGGGCGTGGCTGCTGGCGCGCGGCGGCGTGGTGGTCGGCTGGCAGGCCAGCCGCGCCTGGGACGCACGCACGGCGTATATGGTCAACACGGCGCTGCTGCCTGCCCACCGGGGACAGGGCGTGTACAGCCGCCTGCTGCCCGTGGTGATGGCCGCCCTCCACGCCGAGGGCTACCCCCTGATTCGCAGCCACCATCACCTGACAAACAACGCCGTCATCGTGCCCAAACTGCGCGCGGGCTTTCGCTTTCAGGGTCTACAGGTCGACGAACATGGCGTAATGGCGGTCCTCCTGCACAGCGCCGACCCGGTGTATCAGGCCTACATGGATGTGCGCAGCGGGCTCGTGCGGCCTCGGGGCGAAGTGGCGCGGCGGCTGGGCCAGCCCGAAACGCCAGAGGGCAGGGGCCAACACTGACGCCGGCCTTCTCCGGTGCCCAGCGACCAGGGATTAAGCTTGCCCGCCTTTCCTGGGTGGCCGGTTTTTCGCGCGCTTGATGGTGCCAATTTCTGCCTTGCTGGTTAACACGGTGCGGTAGAGGCTCCACCAGTCGCGGGCGGCCGCAGGGTCGCGGGTGAGCGTCTCAAAGCGGTAGTACGCCGCCTCGCCGCTGGGCAGCACAAAAGTAGGCGTTCCGAACACGCCGACCTCGCGGGCGGCATCCAGCTCGGCGCGCAGGTCGGCGCGGCGGGCCTGGTCGTCGGCCAGGTCAGCGGCAAAGCGCTCCAGGTTCAGCCCGACGCTCTCAGCCGCCGCCTGAATGGTCGCTTCATCCAGCGTCCCCTTGGCTTCGTGTACGGCTCGGTACAGGGCCAAAGCGAACGCCCAGTGCGCGGCTTCCCCCTGCTGGGCGGCCGCATGTGAGGCCAGGAAAGCACGCAGGCTGCCCTGTTGGTAAGGCGTGCCTTCCCCGTGCGGCTGCTCGGTCAGGCGCCAGGTCAGCTCGGCGGCATTGTCGGCGTGGTTGCCTTCTACCAGCGAGTAATGGCGCAGCCGAAAAGGCTCGCCCTCTGCCCGCAGGACTTCGGCCAGTTCGACCCCACGCCAGGCGTAGGGGCACAGGAAATCGAAATACAGGTCCGTCATGGAGGCACGGTAGCACCCTGGCCCCGCTGGTTCAGGGTGTTGCCAGACACCTGCGCACTTGCATCAGGGATAAAGCCAGGACAGGCAAGAGTGCACCCTGTGGCGACTTGAGCCTTCCTCATGGAAGGAGCAGAGATATGGGGCCTGGGGAGAGGCTGGTTGAGGTGGGCCAGCCGCTTGAATGGGCATGAACTGAGCGCTGCACCAAATAAAAGCTGACGCACTCCGCCCGCTGAGGCTCCTCGCGCTGACCTCTGATGAGCCGTTGTCCTCGCTATCCGAAGACCGTGACCGCAGCCAGCTCTCCCGAAGACCCTTAAGTTCTGCCCGTTGACCCTGTCCTAGCGCACAACCTTGACCGTCAGTGACCGCAGAACGGGCGGAAACAAATGACGGACCTCTTCGTTTAAAGCGGCCGAATCCTGCACGAACAGCAGGCGCGCAGTGGTGCCCGCTACTCCCGCCTTGAAGGTGTAAGTCACGTCAAACCGCAGCATGGCCGGACCGCGCTCACCTTCCGCAGTGCGCTGCGTGTTCAGCAAGGTTAGGGCCGGTGGGAGACCGACCAGTGGGGCCAGCTTCCACGTCAGCGGGGTTTCAATCGTGTCCTCGAACAGGTGAACGCGCAGGGTCTCACCCACATGAACTGTCACCATCGTCTGCTCCTGCCGCAAGGCCAGGTCCACCACCCTCACCGCGTCCGTTCCAGGGCTTCCCTCAGAACCTCCCCGCGCCAGGGCACTTCCCATCACCAGCAGCGAAAGACCAGAAGCCAGGCGAACGGCAACAACCTGAGGGGCCATGCCTCACTGTAAGCCGCCCCAGTTAAGGCGCCCGGCCGAAGACGCGCACCATTGGCCCGCCTGTCATCCGCTACCGTGTCTCCATGAGCACCCCGGACACCGTGACCCTCGCCGTCGTGCAGATGCACGTCACCGATCAGCTGGACGACAATGTGGCGCGCGCCGAAGCCCATGTGCGGGATGCCGCCCAACAGGGCGCCCAGGTCATCTTGCTGCCGGAACTGTTCGAGAACCTGTATTTCTGCCAGGTCGAGCGCGAGGACTACTTTGCCCTGGCCCACCCGCAGGAGGATCACCCCTTTATCGGGCGCTTTCAGAACTTGGCCCGCGAACTGGGCGTGGTGCTGCCGCTGTCCTACTTTGAGCGCGCTGGGCAGGCGCATTACAACAGCCTGGTCTGCATTGACGCCGACGGCCGTGTGCTGGGGAACTACCGCAAAACCCATATTCCGGACGGCCCCGGCTACGAAGAAAAGTATTACTTCAACCCCGGCGATACGGGCTTTAAGGTGTGGGATACCCGCTACGGGCGCGTGGGCGTAGGCATCTGCTGGGACCAGTGGTATCCCGAAACGGCGCGCGTGATGATGCTGCAGGGCGCCGACTTCCTGCTGTACCCCACCGCCATTGGCACCGAACCCGCCGAGGTCGAGACCCCCAACAGCCATCACATGTGGCAGCGGGCCATGGTGGGCCACGCCGTCAGCAACTCCAGCTACGTGGGCGCCGCCAACCGCATCGGCACCGAAACCGTGGGCGACCTGACCCAGAGCTACTACGGGCACTCGTTTATTTCGGACTACACCGGCGCACTGGTCGCAGAATTTGGCGAGACCGAAGAAGGCCCACTGCTGCACGACCTGCACCTGAAAGAAGCCCGCAAATTCCGCGCCGGCATGGGCTTTTTCCGGGACCGCCGCCCCGAGCTGTACGGCCCGCTGCTGACCACCGACGGCGTGACGCGCCGGGGTTAAGCCTCACCGCCCCGGACCACCGGCGCCAGACCCAGCCGGTACAGGTACGGGTCTGGGCCGGTTTTGTGCAGGTAGCGGGCCAGTACGTCGCTCAGTTCGGTTTGCAGAGCCTTGGCATCCTCGCGGGTCAGCTGCAGCAGGCCCCGGTTCGCCAGCAGCGCCGGCGCCTCGGGGCGCAGCAGGTCGCGCCAGTCGAAGGTATCGGTGCCCGGCGTAATGTCCGAGACCACCTCGTCGCCGTTCACGTACAGCCGCAGGCCGATGTCCTGACGGTCCTGCACCAGCGTCAGCCCGGTCTGCACCACTGCCCGCGCGAAAGCCTCCTGAAAGCTGTGTTCGTGCAGGCCAATCAGGTCTTCCAGGCGGCTGAGCGGCGTGCAGTGATAGGGCACCACGAGGGCCTGAGCGGCCGCGCGGTAGTGGCGAACGGGGCGGCCACGCCGCGCTTCTTGCCGGACCTCCTGCACCAGGCCTGCCGCCACCAAGCGGCGCACCCGGTGATGCACAGCGTTCAGAGGCCAGCCCAGCCCGACCGTCAGCGCCGACACCGTCCAGTCCCGGCGCATCAGGGCCTCCATCACCGGCAAGTAGGTCAGGTCCAGCAGGAGTTTGACGGCGGCAGGGTCGGTGACCGGCTGGAAGATGCGCACCATAAGCCGCAGGGTACGCCAGTTCTACTCGGCGCTAGGGCTTGTGGATCGAGTAGCGGCGGGCGCAGGCTGAACCCATGACTGCTTCTCTGCCCGCCGCTGCCCAGCAAGCTGTCGCTGACCTGTGGCATCCGCAGACGGTGCCCAACCCCTACCCCGCCTACGAACGGGTGCGGGCGCTCAGCGAAGGCGGCGTGCTGACCTCGGCGCTGACGGGCGGCCAGGGGGTGTTCATCACCAGTCACGCCGTGACCAGCGCGGTGCTGCGTTCTCCGGCGGCGGTGACGGGCGCCGGGTTTGAGGGGGCCGTCGGGCTCTCGGACGGCCTGCACCTGCTCCAGCACATGATGCTGTTTCACAACGGAGCGTCGCACGCCCGGCTGCGGGGGCTGGTCTCGGCCGCCTTTACCCCGCGCGTGGTCGAGGAACAGCGCGACCTCGTGCGCGCCCTGATTGGGGAACTGCTGACCGCACTGCGCGCCCAGGGGCCGGAAGCCGACCTGGTAGAGGGCCTGGCCAATCCGCTGCCGGCGCGGGTCATCATGGGCATGCTGGGCCTGTCGGGCGAGGACGAGACCCGCTTTGTGCGCTGGTCGCAAAGCGTGGCTGACCTGCTGGGCAGTGCGGCCCAGTCTCCTGACCTGATGGCCCGCATTGACGCCGACGCCCGCGAGATGCGTGCGTATTTCCGCGACCTGGCCGACGACCTGCGCGCCCGCCCACAGCCGGGGCTGCTGTCGGCCCTGGCGGCGGTGGAAGGCGGCGGCGAGCGCCTGAGCGGCGACGAACTGCTATCCAACGCCGTGCTGCTGCTGACCGCCGGACACGAAACCACCAGCAACCTGATTCCCGGCGGCCTGCTGGAACTCTCGCGCCAGCCAGACGCCTGGGCTGCCCTGACCAAGCAGCCCCATCACCCCAATGTGGCCGACGAACTACTGCGCGTCGTTTCGCCGGTGCAGTTTGACGGCCGCCTGCTGACCGCGCCGCTGACGGTTGCCGGCCAGACCCTGCCGGGCGGCACCTACGCCTACTTACTGCTGGGCGCCGCCAACCGCGACCCCGAGGTCTTCCCCGAGCCGGGGCGCATTGACTGGACCCGGCCCAATAGTGCCCGTCACCTGGCCTTTGCAGCTGGGCCGCACTACTGCCTGGGGGCCAGCCTGGCGCGCCTGGAAATTACCGAGGTGTTTGCAGCGCTGGCCGGGCAGTTTCCGCAGATGCAGGTTGAGCCCGAGCCGCCATTTAAGCCCAACCCTGGGCTGCGCGGTCCCGCCCGCTTGCGGGTGCGCCTGGACGGCTGAACAGCAGGCCACCCCCAGCCCCTGACCGGCGGCGGCTCTGCTAGCCCTCTTTACGAGCGGCGTTCCAGCTTCACGTCAAAGCGGCGGCCCGACTTGCGCACATCCAGCGTAACCTGGCGGCTGCCGGCCGCGAAGACCCCGCTGGCGCGGTCGTCCCCGTACTGGGCTTTCACCGGCTGATACCCCGCTGCGCGCAGGCGGTCCGCATAGGCCACATAGACCTCGCTGAGGCGGGCGTCCTTATCAAAACGCACCTGGGTCTGTCGGGCGGCGGGGTCCAGCGTGGGCAGGGTGCCCAGTTTGCGCCGCGTCACGGCGTACTGCGCCGCGTCCGTGACCCAGCCCTGCACCGGCTTGACCACGATACTCAGGGCCTGGGCCAGTCCCTGCTGCCCCGTGACCTTCAGCGGCACTGCGCCGGTCTGGCTGGCCCCTGCCTGCGCCAGGTCCTGTACGTTGAGGGGCGACGGACTGGCGACGGCCAGTACGCGGTTGACCCCCTGAGGCAGCGTCAGCAGGAAGGGAGATTCGTCGCCCTTTTTGGGAAAGACGCGGGTGGTGTTGGCCTTGACGAAGTTGCCCTTGGCCTGCAGGCCGCCCCCCGCCAGCAGATTCACACGGCCCTGCGGGTCGATGTTGAAGAGGTACACGTAGGCGTCCTGATTGACGCGGGTGTAGAACTCCAGGTGATCGCTGGGCCCGTAGCTGGGCGTGCCGTTGCCCGAGGCGTCGCGGTTGGTCCGCACATTGACCTTCAGCGGGCCCTGCACCGGATTGACAATGATGCTCTGGGCGCTGAGCTGTGGGGCGGCGCTGGCCCACCCCAGCCCGGCCAGCAACAGCGAAATGGAAACTTTGAACAGTGTCATGTTCGGCAGGATGGAGGCCCGCCGTGACCACAATCTGACTGCCCGTTCAGCTGGTCTGAAGACTGGGCGGGGCAATCCCTGGACCGCCGTTTCTCCTGCCCTACAGCCCGCCTCTGGGATTCACGTCCACCCGCACCCGCGCTTTCCAGGTGCGGGAATCGAGCACGCGCAGCAGTTCGCCCAGCCGGGCCTCGTTGCGGGCGCGCAGAAAGAGGTGATAGGGGTACACGCCGCGCAGCCGCGCCACTGGGCTGGGCGCCGGGCCCAGCACTTCCTGGGCGGTGGCGCCGGCGCCGTGCAGGGCCGCCGCCAGGTCCTGTGCGGCGGCCTGGGCGCGCGCGGCCTCCCGGGCGCTGACCTCAATCTGGGCCAGGCGGGCGTGGGGCGGGTAGCCCAGGGCGGCGCGGGCCCGCTCCTCGGCGGCGGGGTAAGCCAGGACCCCCTGACCCTCGACCACGACCTTAAGGGCCGGGTGCTCGGCCTGAAAGGTCTGCACCACCAGCATGGGCGCGCGGGTGGGATGCCACTCCGTAAGCTGGCGCAGCAGGCGGTGGTAGCGTTCGGACGCCCGGAAATCGCTGACATTCAGCCAGGTGTCGGCCAGGGTCACGCCGATCAGGGCCAGATTGGGGGGCGCCTCCTGGGACAGGAGCAACTGGGTGCCCACGACCAGACCGGGTTCGCCGCTCAGCAGTGGCGTCAGGTCGTCCTGACGGTCTTTGTCCAGGCGGTAGACCGGAAAGCCGGGCAGCAGCTTGCTGGCTTCCTGGGCAATCCATTCGGTGCCGGGGCCGCGTGCCTGCCACAGGCGGTCGCCGCAGCGGTCGCAGCGGTCGGGGATGGCCTCGTGGTAGCCGCACTGGTGGCAGGTCAGCTGCCGGGTCTGCTGGTGAAAGCGCAGCGGTACGTCGCAGTGGCGGCACTGCGGCGTGTGGTCGCAGGTGGGGCAGCGCAGCAGGGCGCTGTAGCCGCGCCGGGGGGCCAGCAGCGCGGCCTGCCGTCCCCGTTCCTGCACCTGCCGCAGCAGCCGCGCCAGGTCGTGACTGAGGGGATAGCCCATGCCGCTGGTGGCCTTCAGATGCACGCCCGACAGCGGGCCCAACTCGGGCTGCTCGGGGGGGTTGGCGTAGTCCACCACATGCACGCGAGTGCGGGGCGGCGGCAACACTGCGCCGGGGTGCGGCACGCTCTCGGCAGCGGGCGCCGACCCTACGTAAGCCAGCTGCGCCTGGTGCGCCGCCGCCATGCGCGCGGCCAGATCGGGGAGAAACGCCCGGCTGCCGCTCAGCAGTTTGTGGGCGTCGCTGGCTTCTTCCAGCACCACCACCAGCCCCAGGCGCTGTAGGGGCGCCGCCAGCGCGTGCCCGCTGCCGACCACCAGCCGGGCCTCGCCCGCCCGCACCAGGGCCCAGGTGTGTTCGCGCTGGGCGTCATTCAGGCTGCCGCTGACTTGCACCGCCTGCGTGCCCGCGTGGGCCGCCAGCCCTGACAACCCGTCCCAGGCGCGGCGCAGGGTGGCGTGGTCCGGGGCCAGCACCAGCACCCCCTGGCCCTGAGCCAAGACACCCAGCACCCGGGGGGCCAGCACGCCGTACCGGGCGGAGGCCCGGCCTCCATGCAGCCGCCACACTGTCGTCTGGGGCAGGCGATCAGGGGCGCCGGCCGGAACAGTGAGGGGCACGGCCTCTGGCAGGGTAGGCGGCGGCGCCAGGATCTCTACCGTGTCCGCCCAGCCGCGCAGCGCCAGGGTGCCGGCCTGGGTCCCGGACAGCACCACGCCGTCTGCGCTGGCGCCATTGGCCCAGGCGGCATAGGAATCGGCTGGACCGTGCTCCTGCAGCCAGGTCCAGGCCTCAGGCGGCGGGGCCTCGGTGCGCACATACGCGGCCCCACCGGCGTTCAGGGCCGCCGTGACCACGCTGTTGCTCAGGCCGGCGGCCCTGGCCCAGGCGCTCAGGGTCTCGGCCGGACCGTGCTCGCGCAGCCAGGCGCAGGCCTGGGCCTGCTTGGGAGTCAGGTGCGGGGGCACCTCGGCCGCCGCTTGAAGAACCGTCACGCTCCGCGAGGCGGGCGGCACCACGTCCAGCGCGCGGGCCTCCACAACTGTTTTCAGGCGCGGCTGTGGCGTGAAACGCTCGTCCAGCAGCCCCTGTTCGCGGATGGCGTCTAGCAGGACTGGGGCGAAGGCGGCCGCGTCGGTCCAGCGGGGGCCGGGGACTTTGCGGGCGAAGGGGCTGAGGTCCGCGTCCTCAACGGCCCGCACGAGATGGGTGCAGGCCGCCTCCCAGCCCACGCCCAGCAGGTCACCCCAGACCAGCCCCGCCGGCAGCCGGGCGTCGCGCGCCCAGTCACTCAGGCCGGTCACGGTGGCGGGCGGTACCCAGGGGCCGGCAGGGTCATCCAGCACATGCACGGCTTCGCGCAGACGGTGGGCGCCGCGTCCATCGCCGGCCCCCACCACCAGCCCCACCATCAGGTCGCCGCGCCACGGCACCAGTACCCGGCAGCCCAGCGGCGCCGGCCCTGTCCAGCCGTGCAGCGGCGCAAAATCGCACGCCACAACCGGCAGATTCACGGCCACCAGCCACGAACCGGAAGAGGGAGCGGCGGCCGGGGTCACACAGCTTAGGCTAGCGTGAAGCCGGAGCGGCGGCGGTAAGCCGGGCCCTTGACGGCGGGGCCACGGGGCCTCCGCAGAGGCGGACTTAACTTGGCCAGTGGCCCCCCCGCACCAGCCCGGCCACCAGCGCCGCAATGTTCCAGGCGTCGTCCACGCCCCGGTGGTGGCGGCCTTCTAACGGCAAGCCTGCGTGGGCCAGCGCCTGCGCCATGCCGGGCCGTCTTTTCAGGCCGTGGGCCTCGGTGTAGACCTTCTTGGCGTTCGTGTGACGGGAGCTGAAGGGGTACGGCACCCCGGACACAGCGCACTGCCCCTGAAACTGCTTGCGGTCGTAGTCGCCCCAACTGGCCCAGGGCCGGGAATCGGCATGGAACTCGCGGCGCAGGGTCTCGCAGGCCTCTCGGAAGCTCAGGCCTTCCGACACCGTTTCCGGCGTCAGGCCCGTCAGCTCGGTGCAAAAGGCGCCCACAGCCGAGCGCTCCGGCCGCACCAGCAAGGCGCGGCGCTCCACGCGCTCTAGGGTGGTCAGGTCCAGCACGCACACGCCCACTTCAATGATCTCGTTCACCTGGCCGGGCGGCGGTGGGCCAGCCCAGCAGGTCGCCTCCACATCAATGACGTTCAGGAGCACGGCAGTTCTCCCAGGCGCACTGCGACCACCCAGTCGCTGACCGCGCGGCGCACCTCTTCAGGGACGGCCCCAGGCAGCTGGGTCGTGGTCTGCGCGTCTTCAAGCAGGGCAACCAGCCGCTGGTGTTCGGCGTGGTAGGTCTCCAGCGGAGCAGGTAGAGGCTCAGCTTCGTGCCCACCGCGCTTCAGGCCCAGCAGGTCGGTCAGGAACGGCAGGCGGGCATCCTCGTTCAGCCGCTCTAGATTGGCTTCTACTTCGCCGGTTTTCAGCAGATGCAGACCTGTTAGCACGGTGCGAAAGGCGTACAGCAGCGGCTTGACACGCGGCACAGCCTCTTTTTCCAGCAGGCGCCACTGGTTGGCTGTAAAGCCCAGGTAGTGGTGGGCATGGTGGCGGGTCAGCACCCCCGGTGCCAGTGCCCGCAGCGACGCATGGGCAGGCGAGGTGTGAATGATCAGCGGCGAGAGCAGCTGCTCCAGCACGTACCCGTTGCGCTTCAGCAGCAAGCCCGCAAACTTATGGGCGTCGTGGGTCACGAGATCAAGCTCGACCGTGCCGTCGTTCTGGTCCAGCGTGTGGGTTTCGGCCTGGGCCTCTAGCCCCAAGACCTCGCGCACGCCCAGCACATGCACGCCGCGCAGGTCCCAGTCGCTGTCAGCGCTGGGAAAGCCGTACAGATGCGCGCCACTGACCGTGGCAAAGACCAGCGGCCAGGGGTGGTCGGCGGCGGCCGCCGTCAATTGAGAGGGAAAGGTCACAACGTCCATGATTCTCCTTCCGGGCCACGCAGGATGACCTCGTGGGCCTCGGTGACGTCGGGAAAGTCCAGTGCGCGGAACTGGTCGGCCAGCACGGCGGCGGGCACTGGACGCTCGCGGGCGGCGTTGCGAGCGGCCGCCAGCCGGGGCGGCGTCCAGGCCACCACAATGCGGGTCAGAGCGCCGTAATCGCGGCCCAGCCCTAGCACCCCCGCGCGGCCGTCACGGCGCAGGCTGGTGGCGTCCCAGACCACATGGGCCTGACGGCGCAGCCCAGCGCGCAGGGCCTCGCGGGCGGCCTGCATGACCTGGCCACCCACCTTGGCATCGTGGCGGCCTCCGCCCAGCTGCGCGCGTAGGGCGTCCAGACTGACCACCTCGGCACCCGTAAACTCGGCGGCCAGGCTGCTTTTGCCGCTGCCACTGGGGCCGCACAGCACAGTCAGTTGCGGAAAGCCGCGCCGGGCGGCGTCCTGCACCCGTGCCGCCGCTTCGTGGGGGGTATGGATGAGGCCCGCCGTCCAGTCCGCCCAGCCGCGTCCGGTCGCCAGCGCCAGCAGGTCGGGGGAGGCCCCTTGCAGCAGGGCCGCCACCTCGGCCTGGAAGGTCGCCAGAGGGTTGGCCCCGTCCCAGACGCCCAAGTCCTGCGCGGCCAGGTCCAGCAGGTCGGCGGTGTCCTCGCCGCGCGCCGCGTCGCCACTCAGGACCACGCGGCCACGGGCGTCGGCGCGGGCCAGCTGGGTCAGGGCCGGCAGCGGCACCCGCCGGGCCAGGGCGGGCACGCCCCGCGCCCAGTCCCCCTCCAGCGCCCGGTGCAGGCTGTGGTGTTCGGCGACCAGCGGCAGCACTTTTAGCAGCAGGTCGGGCGGCAAACCCGCGTCCAGCAGCCGGAACGACAAATAGTCCCGGCCGCGCCGCGCGTGTCGGGGCGAACGGATGCGGAGGGCGCCGTTCTCGTCCTCTTCCTCACGGGTGGTCAGCGCCTTGCCCACATCGTGCAGGGCCGCGGCCAGGATGAGGGCGGCGCGGTCGTCGCCCCGCAGGTCTGCGGCGTCGGCCAGCTCATGAGTGCGCTCTACCACCAGCGCGCTGTGGGCTGCCACCGACCCTTCCGCGTGCCACTGGGGGTCCTGGGGTGTGCCCGGCAGGCGGGCCAGCAGGGGCAGCACGGGCGTCAGGGCGGCACTGATGGTCTCAAAGTGCAGCGGCCGGCCTTCCCCAATCAGGGGCAGGAGGTCAGGCAGGGTCAGGGCGCTCATCGGCTGTCCAGTGCCGCCCGGAACGCCCGCAGGGTGGACTGTCCCGGCTGCCGGTCATAGACCGCGAAGGTCACCCTCTCGAAGGAACCGTGGGCTTCCGTCTCCAGCAGCTCACGGAAGGTGGTCGCCACCTCGGCCGGGTCATTCTGAAACACGCCGCAGCCCCAGGCGCCCAGCACCAACCGGGTCTGTCCCGTCAGGGCCGCCGCTCCCAGCACCAACGCGGCGCGGCGGCGCAGCACCGGGAGAACCTCCGCCTGGCGCCCCGGTTCGTTCTGGGCCACGGCGCCGGCATTGGGGGCGGGGGCCGTCACGACGTTCACCAGCACGGGCTGGGGCAGCAGCGCGCCTTCATCGTCCCGGAAGACCGTCACCTGGGGGCTGTAAATCAGATGGTCGGTGTACAGCGTGGACTGCTCGTGGCGGTTGGCGGCATAATAGCCCGCCACCTGCGGCTGGGTCAGCGACAGGTAGAGGGCGCTGCACCGGCACAGGTCTTCTTCCTGCGACAGGCTGCCCTTCAAAAAGCCGTCGCCAGGGTTCCGCGCCGAGGCAAAGTTGAGAGCCAGCACGTCATGGCCCTGGGCACGCAGGCGCCGGGCCGCTGCAAAGGTGGTTTCGCCCGTGACCTCAGTCTGGGTAGAAAACTGATCGCGCCGCTCGTGCAGGGCCGCCCGCAGCAGTGGAGCGTCGGCCGGCCTGAACAGGCGGGTGCCCTCCAGCAGGGGGCGCAGGTCGGGGAGGCTCACCCGCTCTTCTCCGGCCAGATATCCACCCTGGTCCAGCAGGCGCAGCGTGTCCTGGGCCATCTGAACTCGGCCCGCACTGTTCATGCCTCCCCCTTCAGGCCGTTGGCCTCCACAGGTTTGCTCAGCCAGTGGGCGTCCGTCTGGACGTGGTCACGCCGCACCCACTTGGCCACGCGCCGCCCGAACTCGGCGTAAGGCACGGCGCCGGTCACGCGCACCACATAGCCTTCCATCTGGTCCGTGTCAATGGTCAGTGCCCGCAGCGCCGCCTCGTCCCACGGGCCCCGGTACAGCTCGCGTGGGGTGGGCAGCGACAGGCGCGCCGCCCAGGCCCGCACCTCGTCCCAGGGCCGCGAGATATTCTCGTCGTCCCAGACTGAGAACAGGTAGAAGTAGCCGTCCAGCGCCTCGTAGCGCAGGCTGTGAACGGCGTACACGTTCTCGCCGCACAGCCGCCAGCCGGGCGGAATCTCGTGCCCGATGCGGCCCCGCTCGGCCTTCACCCAGGTGCGCGACGGGTGGGGCCGCGTGTCCAGGCTGCGGGCGTGCAGGTCGCCCCGGTAGAGGCTGGTGTTTTCGCCGTCCAGTTTCTCGGTCACCACGACCTCCTGCCCGGCCAGGCCAGAGAGGTCAGGAATGCGGCGGTCGTCGTTTTGCAGTCCGGGCGACCAGGGCAGGTGGGGGGTAGAGGGGTATTTGGTTCGCATCGGGGATCACTGAGGGGAAGGCTAGCGGAGGAGCAGAGTCCCACACATCGGCCAGAAATGAACTTGGGGCCAGGTGTTCTGGCCTACCAGTCCACTGCCGCGCGCCGCGCCATCCGCAGCCACGCCTCTACCGCAGCCACGTCCGGCCCCTCTGGCAGGCGGGTCTGCGCGGCGGCCTGGTCAAAGTCGCGCTGAAGGGCGGCCCGCCAGCGGTCAGCCTCGGGCCAGCCCATTTGCCCGGTTTTGACTGCCAGCAGGGCGTCCCGGTGTTCGCTCACGTCCACCAGCACCTCGCCGGTTCGCAGTGTGTGGGTCCCGCTGAGCAGCAGACGCAACAGATGAACCGCGTGTTTCAGCCTTACCTCACCGTGCGTGCGCTGCTCATTGTCGAGGCGGCGAAACTGGGCCTTTACGTACTCGCCGTAGGTCTGCGCGATGCGGCGGCTTAGGAAGGCCCCTCTGATCTCCAGCAGGGCCTGGGCCAGTGGCGTAACCGTCACCGGCAGGGGCGACGCCAGCACCTCCAGCACGTTGGGGTTAGCCTTCAGCGCCAGCAGCACGAATTTACGCGCCTCCCAGTACACCTCTTCCACACCCGTGCGGGCATATTCCAGTTGGGGCGGCGGGTCACTCAAGCCCCAGTGCAGCCGGGCGGGCGGCAGGTAAAAGCCGCGCAGGTCGGTGTCGGAGGTGTCTGTCGAGAGACCGAACGCCCGGCTGCCCATCATGCAGGCGTACTGCACAAAGGGGCGCAGGGCTTCGTGGTCGGCTGGGGGAAGGTCGGTGCCGGTGACTTTCAGGTGAACGCGGTTGACCTTGACGAGCTGCCCGTCAACTTTCACCCCATAGACGCTGCCGGCCTGGGGCGAGTGGACAATGGTGCCGGCCGTCCCTGCTGGAAAGCCGCCCTGCGGCGTGTGGAGGGTAACGGCGGTGCCGGGCGGCAGGGGGCGACTCATGGGCGCAGAGTAGAGTTCTGCAGCCGGGCAGAGCATCCGCCAAAGCCCCAGTGACCCGGTACGCTGACCGCCTGCTGCGCCCCACCTCATCTCAGCGTTCTGGTGTCCGATAGGGCCCGTTGGCCCGCGCCCTGGCGTTGTACCTCATGCCGGGGCTGCCCATTCTCGTAGACGCCGACCCCACGCAAGGCCATATGGACATCACTGTGGGCGGCCTGCGGGTCGTCTGGGGAACCGAGGGGCACTGATGGAGAGCCCGAACCCGGACTGGGTCAGGCTCGCTGGGGAGGGCCGTCTGGACGCTGCAAACCGAGACCCTGACGGGTGGCGAGGCAGCGAGTTGCCGACCACGCCGCCCCTGACCTTTTCGGCGCCCCCAGGGCCAGCGCTCCGTCACCATCACCAACCCCGACGGCACCACACTGGCTGTCTTTGCCTGGTTGTAACGCGCGCCGCCGCCTATCCTCTCTTCCATGACCGGACTCGTGTGGCTGGCGCTGGACGGAGTGGGCCACCCGCAAGACGCGCCGCCAGGGTCGGTGTGGGACCAGGAGCTGCCTACTCTGCGCCCCCTGGTGGACGCAGGGCGGGCGCTGGACGCGGCGCTGGGCGTACCCGGCCTGCCGCAGTCAGGCACCGGGCAGACCTGCTGGCTGACCGGAGAAAACGCTGTGGCCCTGATGGGCGAGCATTTTGGGCCGCATCCCGGCCCCACCCTGCAAGCGCGGCTGCGTGAAGCCTCCCTGCCCGCGCGGCTGGTGCGCGCCGGGGGCCGGGTCGCCTTAGCCAACCACTACGTCCCCGCCTACCTGGAGGCCGCCGAAGCCGGGGGCCGGCGCAACCGCCTGGGCTGTTTTCCTTTCGCCTTCCGCGCCGCAGGCCTGCCCCTGAATCCCCCCGGCGTGCCCCTGGTGGGGCCGACCCTGGGCCTGAACTTCGCCGCGCCCTGGGGCGAGGTGACGCCGCTTCACGCCACCGCACACCTGGGCGAGGCGCTGGGCCGGGCCGCCGCCCACTTTGACCTGCTAGCCGTGGACCTGTGGTTCGGTGACCTGCTGGGGCACGAAGGCCGCCCGGCCACTCCGCCCGAGGTGACCCAGGCGGGCCGGGCCTACCTGCGCCGGGTGGACGCCCTGCTGCGGGGCCTGCTAGAGACCGGCGCGCGGGTGGTGCTGAGCAGCGATCACGGCAACCTGGAAGACCTGCGCGTTAAGGCCCACACCACCGCGCGCGTGCCGTTTGCTGGAGTCGGGGTAGCGGTGGGCAGCGCCGAGACCATCGTTGACGGCGGACGGCGCCTGGCCCAGTGCGTGGGCCTGCCCCCCAACCCTCTTTGAGTCAAAGATTCTTCGGTCCAAAGTTATCCACAGGTTTATCCACAGGCGCTGTGGACAAGCTGCGGCGAAGGGCTATCCCTTCTGTCGAGAGGGATAGTCTAGACCCTGTCACAGACAGGTTTTTCAACGCAAAAAGCCCTGTGTTCCACGGCTTCCAAAGTTATCCACAGCCCCACGTTTCACTGTGGATAACTGGCTTGGATAGACCGGGCTGCCTGTACAAAAGCCCGCACGGCGGCGGCATCTTTCAGACCAGGTCGGGCTTCCAGACGGCTTACGGCGTCCACCCCGGCGGGCCCCAGCACCCCGATGGCCTGCGCCACGTTCTCTGGCCCCAGCCCCCCCGCCAGCCAGGCTCCGGCCGGAAAATCGGCCTTCAGCGCAGCCCAGTCCAGGGGCACGCCGCCGCCCGGCTCGGGAGCGTCCAGCATCAGGGTGACGCGGGGGTCGGTCCTCCACATGTGGGCAGCCTGGGCCAATTCGGCGGGGCGCACCACACGCAGAACGGGATAATACGCGGCGACCCCTTCCACGTAAAGACTTGACAAAGGACCGTGCAGTTGCACGGCACTCAGGCGCGCGGCGTCGGCCACACGCAGCACCTCGTCCAGCCCCTGCCCCAAAAACACCCCCACGCGGGCCACGGTTGGGCCGACGCTCAGGCCCGCCTCGCGCGCGGCCTGGGGCGTGACCAGCCGCCTGCTGACCGGCGCAAAGATAAAGCCCAGGGCGTCGGCGCCGGCATCGGCGGCCAGCACAGCGTCGCGCACGCTGGTGGTGCCGCAGACCTTGACCTTCATTCGCCCCTGGCCTCCAGCTCGGCCACTCGCGTCTCCAGCGCGCGCACCTGGCGGGTCAGCGCCAGCAGCAGCAGGGCATAGTGGTCGTACAGCTTGGGGCGCTCCATGCGGGTCTCGCCGGACAGCCAGGCCGAGAGCAGCCCCTCGGCCTCCTGCAAGACCTCGGCGTCGGGCACGTCACGGTAGCTGCGGCTGCCCAGAATCTCGCGGGCGAAATTCAGTTCACGGTCACTCATGGCCCTATTCTTGCGCGTCTGCTTTCCCGGCCGTGAACGCGGCGCGGGCGGCCATCACGGCGGCGTGGTGGGCCTCGGCCCAGAGCCACACCGGGCAGAAGGCTTCACTCAGGCTCAGGCCCAGCGGGGTCAGGGTGTAGTCCACCCTGGGCGGAATCACCGGATGAACCCTGCGGCTCAGCAGCCCGTCGTATTCCATCTGGCGCAGCGTCTTGGTCAGCATCTTCTGGCTGATGTCGCCCACACGCTCGCCCACCTGGGTAAAGCGCAGGGTGCCGTGTTCCTCAAGCACTTCCAGAATGAGCAGCGTCCACTTGTCGGCCACCCGGCCCATCATCTCGCGCACCAGGGCCTCTACCTCGGGCGAGGTCTGGGGCCAGGCTTCGCCCCGCACAGCCTCATGACTTTCCATAGGGAGACTATAGAACTTTCGGATGCCTACTTTCCAAAAGAGAGTAAGAGGACTAGGGTACGGCAGGAGGTTTCAACCATGCAGAGCAACGGCAATACCATCCTCGTCACAGGCGGCAGCAGCGGCATTGGACTGGCCCTGGCGCTGGCCCTTCAGGCGCGCGGCAACACGATGCTCGTGACTGGGCGCCGTCAGGCGCAGTTGGACGCCCTGACCGCCGCCCATCCTGGCCTGCACGCCTATTCACTGGACATCACCGACCCGGCGGCCATTGCGGCGCTGGCCGAGCAGGTTACCGCTGACCACCCAGCGCTGAACGTGCTGATCAACAACGCTGGGATCATGGTGGCGGAGGACCTCCTCACCCTGCCAGACACCGCCACCGCCGAGGCGACGGTAGAGACCAACCTGCTGGGGCCCATCCGGCTGACCCACGCCCTGCTGCCTCACCTGCTGCGGCAGGCCCGTCCTGTGGTGGTCAACGTGACTTCCGGCCTGGCCTCGGTGCCGCTGGCGGCTACACCCACCTACAGCGCCACCAAGGCCGCGCTGCACTCCTATACCCAGTCGCTGCGCTGGCAGCTGCGGCACACCGCCGCCCAGGTGATTGAACTGGCGCCGCCCCAGGTCGCCACCGAACTGATGCCCGGCGGCAGCACCCGCCCCACCGCCATGCCGCTGGACGAGTTTATCCGCGAGACGCTGGCGCTGCTGGACGCCCAGCCGGGCGCCACCGAACTGCTGGTGGAGCGCGTCTTGCCGCTGCGCCGCGCCGGGGCCAGCGGCACCTACGACGCGGTGTTTCAGGCCCTGAACAGCAGCCAGGGTTGACTCCGCCACCTGGCAGACGCCAGAGGGCTCGGCCGCATGCCAGCCTGAGGCATGTCCTCTTCTCCGCCGCGCCGCCTGACCACGCTGCACCTGCTGCTGACCGCGCCCGGCGACGACCGGGTGGCCCACCACACGCTCTGCATGAACACGATGACCTATTACGGCGAACACGTCCCTGACGCGGCGCGGGCCGCCGGGGTGCAGGGCACGCTGGGCCGCCGCCTGGCCTTTACCGCTCAGGGCGAGGTGGAGGGGGTGCGGCGCAGCGAGTGCGTGTGGCACCTGCACAGCGCCGCGCCGCTGGGGACAGAAGCGAAGCGGCCCGCCGACCAGCCTGAGGCCCTGAGGCCCTGGGCTGAAGCCGCCCTCAGTGCCCACACCCCGGCCCGCGCGCCCTGGTTTCAGGCCGGCTGGCAGGAGGGCGCCCTGGCGTGGCTGGATGAGGAACTGGCCGCCCAGGAGCTGACACGCACCGCCGCGCCGCAGGTGCTGAAGCACTGGCAAATCAGCCTGCTGTGGCGGGTGCCTACAGACAGGGGGAAGGTGTATTTCAAGGCCGTACCCTCCTTTTTTGCCCGCGAAGTCAGCGCCACCCCGGTCCTGGCGCGCGAGGTGCCCGGCGCGGCGCCCCCGGTGCTGGCCGCCGACCAGGAACGCGGGTTTTTGCTGCTGGCCGACAGTGGCGAGGCAGAACCGGGTGACCTGACGGGCGTGATGCAGCATCTGGCTGCGGTGCAGAGGGCCAGCCTGCCGCTGCTGCCCGCGCTGGAACTGCGGGACCGGGGGCCGGCGTACCTGCGGGCCTGGCTGCCGCGCCTGCTGAGCGATGAAACGTTGCTGACCGGTCAGGACGGCGGGTTCACGCCGCAGGAGGCCGCCCTGCTGCGCGCGCGCCAGGCCGAACTGGACGCGGCGCTGCTTCGGCTGGCCGCCAGCCCTCTGCCGCTGACCCTGGGCCACGGCGACCTGCACAGCGGCAACGTGACGGCGCATGGCGCTCAGGTGACTCTGCTGGACTGGTCAGACATCTGCCGGA